>RGAU01000086.1 GCA_009919975.1 Gammaproteobacteria bacterium | reverse complement strand
CCGGCGCCGCTTTTTGATTGGCGCGACCTCCGTGGTGGGCGGCGCCGGCGTGGTAGGCGCCGCGGTGCCTTTCCTCGCATCTTGGCAACCCAGCGCAAAGGCCAAAGCCCTTGGGGCCCCGGTCCGCGCCGATGTCAGCAAGCTCCGCCCCGGGGAAATCCTCGGGCCCCTGCCGGAGTGGCGGGGCAAGCCCATCTTTGTGGTGAAGCGTACTGACGCCATGCTGGATCAGCTTGAGGCGCTCGAGCCCATGCTCGCCGATCCCGGCAGTGCCCGGCCGTCTCAGCAGCCCAGCTATGCAGCGAATCGCTGGCGGGCTCGGGAGGAGCGCAAAGACCTCTCCGTCCTTATCGGCATCTGCACCCACCTGGGCTGCTCGCCGAAGTACTACCCGGAAGTGGGCCCCCAGGCCTTCGACGGGAACTGGAAGGGCGGTTATTTCTGCCCCTGCCACGGTTCCAAGTTCGATCTTTCCGGACGCGTTTACGCGGGCGTACCGGCGCCCTCGAATCTCGAGGTGCCGCCTTATACCTTTGAGTCCGATGCAATCATGTTGATCGGCGAAGATGAGGAGTCCGCGTAATGAGTGATGCGAAATCGTCAGAAAAGCCGGGCGCCGTGATGGCCGGGGTCACCCAGGTGGTGAACTGGATTGACGCCCGCATGCCCCTGGTCGAGACCTATGAGTACCACATGTCTCGCTACTGGGCCCCGAAGAACTTCAACATGTGGTACCTCTTCGGCGTGCTTTCCATGGTGGTGCTGGTTAACCAGCTCCTCACGGGGATCTGGCTCACCATGAGCTACGTGCCCGCCGGTGATAAGGCCTTCGCCTCCGTCGAATACATCATGCGTGACGTGGAATTCGGGTGGCTCCTCCGCTATCTCCACTCCAGCGGCGCGTCGGCCTTCTTCATCGTGGTTTACCTCCACATGTTCCGGGGCATGATGTACGGCTCCTACCGCAAGCCCCGGGAGCTCATCTGGCTCTTTGGGATGGCGATCTTCCTGGTGCTTATGGCGGAAGGCTTCATGGGCTATCTCCTGCCCTGGGGCAACATGTCCTACTGGGGCGCGCAGGTGATTGTGTCCCTTGTGGGGGCGATTCCCGTGGTCGGTGCTGACATGATGGAGTGGGTCCGCGGGGACTTCCTCATGAGTGAGATTACGCTGAACCGCTTCTTCGCCCTGCACGTCGTGGCCCTGCCCATCATGCTGATCATGCTGGTGTTCCTGCACATTGTTGGTCATGGTGGGGGCCATCGCCCTGCCAGCGGTCCTGCCCTGGCTCGACCGTAGCCCGGTGAAGTCCATCCGCTACAAGGGCGCGATCTCCAAGGGCATGCTCGCTATGTTTATCGTGTCCTTCTTCCTGCTCGGGTGGCTCGGTACGCAAGCGGCCAGCCCCTTCTACACGCTGTTGGCCCAGGTGGGTACGGCAGGCTACTTCGCCTATTTCGTGCTCATGCCCTGGTACACCCGTGTAGAGAAGACGAAGCCCGTTCCTGAGAGGGTGCCTGCCTAATGAAGCGTTTCTTGATGATTCTGGGCTTTTGCGCCCTGACCACCCCTGCTGCGCTGGCTTCCGATAGCGGCGTGCACCTGGAGCCCATGACGCCCGATCACCGGGATCTGCCCTCGCTCCAGCATGGGGCCAAGCTGTTCATGAACTACTGCCTGGGCTGCCATTCCCTGGAGCACCAGCGTCACGTGCGGACCGCCGAAGACCTCGGCATTCCCACCGATCTGTACCAGGCAAGTCTGCTGCCCGCGGGCGCCGACATGGGCTCCCACATCACTAATGCCATGCCGGCGGCGGGGGCCAAGAACTGGTTTGGGGCTCAGCCCCCGGATCTGTCCATGGTGACCCGGGTGCGGGGCACGGATTGGGTCTATAGCTACCTCAAGGGCTTTTACCTCGACCCGAGCCGTCCCCTGGGCGTGAACAATGATGTGCTGCCGAACGCGGGTATGCCCCACGCGCTGATTGAGCTGCAAGGGGTTCCCCGGAAGGTATGCAAGCAGGCGCCGGAAGGCGGTCGAGATGGGCTTTCGGGTCAACCCATGACCTCGGAGCAGTGTGGCTTCATTGAAGTCGAGGCCGGCACGGGGCTTTTGAGCGCTGAGGAATATGACGCGGCGGTTTACGATCTCGTGAACTTCCTTGACTACACCGGCGAGCCCTACCGCCTCGACCGGCAGCGCATTGGCGTTTACGTCATCCTGTTCCTCCTGGTGCTCTACGTGTTTACCTGGCTGCTTGGCCGGGAATACCAGAAAGAAGTGCACTAAGGTTCGAGAAAAGGCTGCGTCCTTCGGCGCAGCCTTTTTTCTAGCGGCCCTTAGGCTTTCAAAAAACCATAACGCACGGGGACTCCGCCATGGGTGTCGTTGCAAAGCGCTCCTCAATGACCTTTTTCTCTGACGGTACGGATCACTACAGCCACCGCGTGCGCATGGTGCTGGCGGAAAAGGGCGTGACCGTTGATACCGTTGAGGTCGATGGCAACAATAAGCCCGAGGAGCTCCTGGAGCTGAATCCCTACGGCGCGGTGCCGACGCTCCTCGACCGGGATCTCGTGCTGTACGAATCCATGGTCATCATGGAATACCTCGACGAGCGCTTTCCCCATCCGCCTCTGCTACCCGTCTACCCGGTCGCTCGCGCGCTCTCTCGCCTTTGGATGCATCGCATTCAGCGAGATTGGTGCGCGCACCTGGATCTGCTCATGGTGGGTAAGGGGCGGGAAACGGCCCTGACCAAAGCGCGGAAGTCGCTTCGGGAAAGCCTCATGGCCGTGTCCCCGATCTTCGCAGAAAAGCCCTTCTTCATGAGCGACGAGTTCACCCTCGCCGATTGCTGCGTCGCGCCGATTCTCTGGCGTTTGCCGAAGGTCGGCATTGTGCTTCCGGAGAAACAGTGTCGTCCGCTGTTGAAGTACGCCGAGCGTCTCTTCGAGCGCGATGGCTTCCAGGCGAGCCTCTCAGAGGTTGAGCGGGAAATGCGCGACTAGGGGGGCGAGGTCATGCGTCCTCAGCGTCCCTATTTGCTTCGCGCTTTCTACGACTGGATCGTCGACTCAGACTGCACCCCTCATATCCTGGTGGACGCCCAGCGTCCGGGCCTTCGCGTACCCAGCCACGCTATTGTGGAGGGCAAGGTCACCCTGAACGTTTCTCCTCGGGCGGTCCGAGAGCTTCTGATTGATGAAGCGGGGCTTTCTTTTCAGGGGCGCTTTGGGGGCAGTCCCTTTGCGGTCTACGTGCCGCTGAACGCGGTGGTAGCGATCTATGCCCGGGAGACCGGGGCGGGGACTGTGCTGGGGCCGGAGCCGGCCGAAGGCGAGGAGAATCCCCTTTCGGTGGCAGAATCCCCGGAGTCACCGGAAGACGACCCGCCGCCGGAGGGCGGCGGTAAGCCGACATTGCGGGTAGTTAAGTAGGCCCTAGTCGGAATAGCTAAAAATGCGTACCACGCGCTCTACGCCGCCCACAGCACGGGCCGCGGCGGTGGCTGCTTCCCCTTCCGCGCGCGTGACCGTACCCAACAGATACACGGTACCGTTTTCCGTAACGACCTTGATTTCCAGGCCCCGCACGGCCTCGTTGGCAAGAAGTCGGGCCTTCACCTTACTCGTGACCACCGCATCGGCGGAACGGGCGAGCAGTGCCGTTGGACCACTGATCGTGAGCTCGTTGTAGACCGTCTTGACGTCTTCGATGCCGCTGAGCACCTCGCTGGCGAGGGCTTTGCTTGCCTCATCCCGGACCTGCCCCGTAAGCAGCACCACGCCCCGGAAGCTCGTGACTCCCAGGTGTCCATCCTTGAGGCCTTCCCCAGCCCGGCGGAGCCGAACCAGTCCGGTGGTTTCAATACGCGTATCGTCAATGATGTTCCCAAGCGCTTGGATCGCCGCCGGGGGACCGCTCTTTTCTTCTGCGGTGGCCGCGCTTCCGTCGTCGCCTTGGCTGGCGCAGCCGGCAAGGAGGGCGATGCTAAGGGTCAGGGGCCCAAGGACGCGTTTCATAGCGGCAGTTCCTATCAAGAAAGAGCCCCTAGTTTAACGCGCCGAAAGCGTTTCGTATCCATTCGAGGTGGGCCTCGGCGGGCGTGGGTCCCGTGAGCGCGATGACGTCGAAGCGACAGGGGGGAGGTTCGCGGTGCGCCTTGGTGGCGCCAGCGAGATAGAGCTGGGCGGCGAGGGTCAGGCGGCGCTGCTTGGCGGGAGTCACGGTGGCCGCGGTGTGTCCCCCGAGGGGGTGGCGACGGTAGCGTACCTCTACGAAAGCCCAGAGCCGGTCCCCGGGGGCGGCTAAGATTAGATCCCACTCCCCGTAGCGACAGTGCCAGTTTCGAGCGCGGAGCCGGTACCCCTGGGCGGCTAGGAAGGCGGCAGCGCGGGCTTCTCCAGCCCGGCCTGCCTCCCCGGGCTCGCGGGGGTCATGGCGCCGGGAGCGCAAAGCGTACCGGGGCCGGGCTCAGCGCGCCGCGCTCGATGGTCGCCAGGCGCAGGGTGCGTACCCAGCGCTGGTCCGCAGCCTGAGCGAGTTGGCCCGTGAGGCCTGGAAAGGGAAGGCCCGGCGGGGCATAGCGCTGCCATTGGGCCAGGCGCCAGGCGTCGACGCCGAGCGCGTAGAGCAGCCCGAGGGGGCCATCAGCATCGGGAAAGGCGTCCCGGAGACGCTCGCTTTCCGGGTCTGGGCCGCCGAGCTGCCAGGGTGTGAGGCTGAAGGTGACGTTCTCAAGATCCTTGAGGGCGGTTGCGCTCAAATCCGAGGCCAAGCCCTGGGAGGACGCCCAAACGGGGAGATCGCCGGCGAAGTAGTAGGCGAGGGCCGATTTGAGGGTTTGCCCCTGAAGGGGTTCGGCGATGAGCAGCACGGAATCGACATCCTGGCGCCGCCGCGGTTCGGTTTCCAGCGGTACGCGAAGCACCCGTTGCAAGGCCTGGCTGCGCGCCTCCCCTTCTTCCACAAGCAGCGCCGCGGCGACGGTAGCGCCCAGGTCTTCGTTTGGGGAGAAGGGCTGGCGGCGCGCCACGATGCCCCCGAGAGCCTCAAAGTGGGTGCTCGCGGCCCGGGCGAGGCGCTGGGCCCAGGGCGCTTCGTCATGAAGGATGAGGAGGCGTCGATGCCCGGCGCGCCAGTTTTGATCCGCCAGCTGTTCGCCCTCCACCTCCGGTTCAAGGGCGTAGCTCCACAGCGTGGGCGCGCTGCCGAGGCTGGGCCGGTTCAGCGCAAGTAACGGCGGTGCTTTCGGTTCATCTCGGCGGAGGGCGTCGAGGGCACTCACCGCGTCCCGTTCGAGGGGGCCCAGAAGCTGGTCGGGCTGAAAGCTGAGCGCTTGGCCGTAGGCGGTGGAGAGGCCTGCGGCCCGGGTATCAAAAAAGCGGAGCGCGGAGCCCCCATGCCCCTGGCGCTGGGCCTCAAACTGGGCCGCCAGGAGCCCATCGCGAAGCGCCTCCGCGGCGCCTTGAAGGGGGCCCGTGAAGGGCAGGAGTACGGCGATGCGGAGGGGGGCACCTCCTTCGACAACCGGCGGAAGATTTTTTAGCAGTGAGGGGAGCGCTGTGCCCGGCCATCGTGCCTCCCAAGCTGCAATGGCCTGGGGTAGGCGGGCCGGGAGGGAGGCGCAGGCGGCCAAGGCCTCGGCGAGGTCGTGGTAGGGCGCCAGCGCGTTCATTCCTTGGGGCGGCAGCGCTGGGGGCGGCAAGCTCGCGGAGAGGCGATCGAAGGCCTCATCGACCAACAGCTGTCGCTGATCCGGCGGAGCGAGGGTTTGCGTTTGAAGGAGAAGCGCCGCGCTGCGGAGCGTGTCCCCGTCCGTAAAGGCAAGGGCGCTGCGAAGGCGGGCCCAGCGAAGCGCGAGGTCCGGAGAGAGGTCCGAAGCCTCGGTCTGCTGCGCCAGGCGGGCGGTGATCTGGGCCTCGGCGGCGCTGGCGGTGGCGAGATCTCCAGCGCCTAGCGCGCGCTCGCCTTGCTGCAGAAGGGCTTCGACCTGCCCCCCATCCTGCGGACGGGTCAGGAGGGGTGTGAGCTTGTCCCCCCCTGGGGCCTGCGGGGCGCTGTCCTTCGGGGGCGGCGTAGGGCCGGAGCTGGTGCAGGCATGGAGGAGCGCGGCGAGCAGCAGGAGGCCCCAGCGACCATGCTTTCCTGGCGCGCTTCGGTACACTTCAGCCTCGTTTCGGCGCATGACGATCACCCAGGTGGGAGCGGACAAGCATGGCTGCGGGCACACTTTTCGTGGTGGCAACCCCCATTGGACACTTGGGGGATCTTACGGAGCGCGCCCGGGCCGTGCTCGGCGCCGTGTCCCTCATCGCCGTGGAGGATAGCAGACGCACCGCGCCCCTGTTGGCCTCCCTTGGGGTGAGCGTTCCTCTCATCGCTTATCACGAGCACAACGGAGAGGCCCGTACGCCGCAGCTGCTCGCGCGGCTGCAAGCGGGGGACGATATAGCGCTCGTGAGTGATGCGGGCACGCCGTTGATTGCCGATCCGGGTTATCGCCTGGTGCGGGAGGCCCGGGGCGAGGGCATCTCGGTGATTCCCGTGCCCGGGGCGTCGGCGGTAATGGCGGCCCTCTCCGTCGCCGGCCTGCCCACGGATCGCTTTACCTTCCGGGGCTTTTTACCGGCGAAGGCCGGAGCGCGGCGCCGGGCGCTGGCGGCGCTGGCTTCCCTCGAGGAGACGCAGGTCTTCTTTGAAGCGCCCCACCGCATCGTGGCCATGCTTGGGGATGCGGTGGACACCTTTGGTCCCGCTCGGGAGGCCTATGTGGGGCGGGAGCTTACCAAGCGTTTTGAGAGCCACTATCGCGGGGCCCTGGGCGAGCTTCTGGCGGCGGCGATGGGGGAAGGGTTGCCTGCGCGGGGGGAGTTCGTGGTGGTGCTGGCGGGGGCCCCGGAAGCGGCGGCCGCGGCTCCGGCGCTCCAGGAAGAGCAGGTGCTGCGGTTGCTTTTGGAGGAGCTTCCTCCGGCCCGCGCGGCCCGGGTGGCGGCCGCGCTGCTGGCCATGCCCAAAAAGCCCCTCTATCAGCGTGCCCTCGCCCTAGCGGAGGGGCGCGAAGAGGCTTGAGTTCCCTCCCCTGGGCGCCCACACTCCCCGGGCGAAGGAGTCGGCCAGGCAGTCGCTCGCTTCGGCGGGAGGAAAGTCCGGGCTCCATAGGACAGGGTGCCAGGTAACGCCTGGGGGGCGCGAGCCCACGGAAAGTGCCACAGAAAATATACCGCCAACCCGCTTCGGCGGCGGTAAGGGTGAAATGGTGCGGTAAGAGCGCACCGCGCGCGTGGTAACACGCGTGGCAGGGTAAACCCCACCCGGAGCAAGGCCAAATAGGGATCCATTGGTGTGGTCCGCATCGGATCCGGGTAGGCTGCTAGAGGTCGATTTTCTCTGCAACTCTCTGAAATAAAAGGATTTTCGCCTGAGCGTCGTGCTTGACGGGGTTTTCTTGCGTTCCTATAGTGGCGATTGATGGGGAATAGTGGAAAAAAGTGGATATTAAGGTCTCCATCCACGGGCAAGGTGGGTAAATAGTGCTATTTCGGGGTATCAGCGCAGTTACGATGGACGCGAAGGGGCGCATGGCATTGCCGGTGCGCTTCCGCGAGCCTCTGCGTGAGCGCTTTGGTGGCGCCCTGGTGGCCACTATCGATACCGCCGAGCGCTGCCTCCTCCTTTACCCCCAGACCGTTTGGGAAGAGATCCAGGCGCAGCTTGAAGCCTTGCCGAACGTTGATCCTACGACAAGGCGCTTTCAGCGCCTCCTGATTGGCCACGCCACCGATCTCGATCTCGATGGCAATGGTCGGGTCCTTATTCCGCCCATGCTCCGGGAATATGCGGAGCTCGCGGGGCGCCTCGTGCTTCTGGGGCAGGGTCGAAAAATCGAAATCTGGGCCGAAGAGCAGTGGGCTGCGCGCCGGGATGCCTGGCTTGCGCAGGGTGATGGTCAGACCGCGGATGGTGCCGCGGCTCTTCAGTCGATATCGCTCTAATGGAACGGGACGCTCAAGCGGATCGGGGATATGCCCATATCCCGGTGATGCTCGAGGAGGTGCTCGCCTTGGCGCCGGCGGGGCCTGCGCCCTGGATCCTCGACGCCACCTTTGGGCGGGGCGGCCACAGTCGGGCGCTGCTCGCGCGCCTTGGGCCCGAAGCGCGCCTCTTCGCGCTCGATCGCGATCCGGAAGCGCTGGCTGCCGCCCGGGCGCTGGCCGCGGAAGATCCTCGGGTGACGGTGGTGCCCAGTCCCTTTGGAGCCTTGGCCGAGGCCCTGGCGCCCCACCTCCAGGGCCGGGGGCTCGATGGGGTGTTGATGGATCTCGGCGTGTCCTCCCCCCAGCTCGATGATCCCGCCCGGGGCTTTAGCTTTCGAAACGACGGCCCCCTCGATATGCGCATGAGCGGCGAGGGGCGCAGCGCCGCGGAGGTGCTCGCCCAGAGCGAAGAGGGGGAGCTGGCGCACATTTTCAAGGAGCTTGGGGAAGAGCGCTTTGCCCGGCGCATCGCCCGAGCCCTGGTCGCGGCTCGGGAATCGGGGGTGGTCTTCACGCGAACGCGGCAGCTGGCGGAGGCGGTGGCGGAAGCTCATCCTGCCTGGTCCCCGGATCGCCATCCGGCGACCCGGGTGTTCATGGCGCTTCGCCTTTACGTGAATGATGAGCTCGGTCAGCTCGAAGCCGGGCTCCGCGGTGCCGTTGAGCTTTTGGCGCCGGCCGGCCGTCTTTTGGTCATTAGCTTCCATTCCCTTGAGGATCGCATCGTGAAGCGCTTTCTGCGTCGAGAGGCGCAGGGCGAACCGCTCCCCCGGGGCCTGCCGGTGCGCGGTCCTGCGCCGGGGGTGCGGCTCCGGCTTCTGGGCAAGGGTCAGGGTCCAAGCGCCGAGGAGCTCGCTGCCAACCCCCGGGCGCGCTCCGCGCGGCTCCGGGCAGCGGAGCGCCTAGTCGCATGAGCCGCCTGAGCCGCATGAGCCAAATCCAGGGCCTTCTAGATTTTTCACCCCTGGCCGTATTGCTTGCGCCCCTCCGGGCCCCCGGGGGCTGGCAGCTTCTGGCCCTGGTGGCGTTGGTGCTGCTTTCGTCCCTGGGGGCGATCTTCGCCTCCCACGAGGCGCGGCGTCATTTCGAGGCCCTTGAGCGCGCACGGCTGGCTCGGGACCAGCTGCTTGAGCAGCGCGGCCGACTGCTGATTGAACGGGGCGCCTTTAGCGCCTATCACCGGGTGGATGTCATCGCCACGGAGCAGCTCGTGATGCGGTCCCCAGGGGTAGAAGACACCGTGTTGGTGCGGCCATGAAGCGCGCGCCCCGCCCTGCGCCCCGTCGCGCTTCGGCCCTCGCCCTGAAGCCGGCTCACCTTTGGCGCCTAGGTCTGCTCGCGCTACTGCTCGTGGGCGCCGCGGTCGCCATCGGCGTTCGGGTGGCCTTCCTTCAACAAGCCCAGCAGCGAGACTTTCTGAAGGGCGAAGGGGACGCGCGCACCGTGCGCGCCGTTTCCATCGAGGCCAGCCGAGGCGTGATTCGCGATCGCCGCGGAGAACTTCTGGCCGTGAGCGCGCCCGTGGTGTCGTTTTATGTGAACCCCCAGCGCTTCGCGCCGGCGCCGGAGGAGGCCGCGGCCCTCGCGGAGGCCCTAGGCATGGGGTCGGGCGACCTCACGGCGCGCATCGAGGAGGCGCGCAAGCGTGGCCTCGGCTTTGTTTATCTGAAGCGTCGCGTCTCCTCAGCCCAGGCGGCGGCGGTGCGGGCCCTCGGGGTGCGAGGCGTAGAGGCGGAGGATAGCTACCGGCGCTATTACCCCGCGGGCGAGGTATCGGCCCACGTGGTGGGGCTCACGA
>RGAU01000085.1 GCA_009919975.1 Gammaproteobacteria bacterium | reverse complement strand
TCCCCGCTGGCACGGTCAATGGCCACCCGCACGTCGGCCTCTTCGGCATAGCGCTTCTTCGTCGCCGACGCGAGAGCAAGCTCCAGGGCCTCGAAGATGACCTCTTTTTCCACGCCCTTCTCGTTCGAGACGGACTCCACAACCAGAAGGATCTCTTTACTCATTTCTTATCCTCGCCGGCAGCGCACGCGCTACGCAAAGGTAGGAACGATGTGTGCCTTCGCAACCCACTCGTAGGGAAGCACGTATTCGTCGTCCTCGACGCGCAATACGATTTCATCCCCTTCCACGGCCTGCAGCACACCGACCAATTTCCGCCGCCCCTCAAAGGGCTGCTCCAAGCGCACGGAGACCTGTTCTCCTATGCTTTCCTCAAACTGCGCCAGCTCAAAAAGCCGCCGATCCATGCCCGGGCTCGACACCTCGAGGGTGAACTTTCCCGGGACTAAATCTTCCACATCCAGGAGCGCCCCCAGGCGACGGCTCACGGCTTCGCAATCATCGATGCTGACGCCCTCGGCCCGATCGATGAACACGCGAAGCATGGGCTGGCGCCCGGGGTTCAGGAGTTCAATGCCCCAAAGACGACAGCCCAGCGCAACGATAGCCGGGGAAAATAGGGTTTTTAAGGCATCTACCCCTAAGCGCTTACTGGTGCTTTGCTCCGGCACGCCCGCTCCGCTTGCTCCAGAAACAAAAAATGGGCACAAGGCCCATTTCCGTGATGCCTAGCGTTTCCGCCGGCACCGAGGCTCCTCCTGCAAGCCTCTGATACGTTGGTAGCGGGGGCAGGATTTGAACCTGCGACCTTCGGGTTATGAGCCCGACGAGCTACCAGACTGCTCCACCCCGCACCTAAGGGACGCGGATTATAGAGAACCGCGAACTTTTGAACAACCATCGTCGCTTAGGCGGCGACGAAGGACTTGTGAATGGTGCCGAAGAGAGGACTTGAACCTCCACGGGCTAATGCCCACTAGCCCCTCAAGCTAGCGCGTCTACCAATTCCGCCACTTCGGCAAGGGGATGCGTATCTTAGGCGTTCGTCTGGCGATTTCAATACCTTGCTCCCCCGCCCCTTCCACCGCCGAAGCCTCCGATTCGGGCAGTTCGGAAACTTCCGCAGAAGCCGGTGCCTTAGGCAGGGAGAGCTCAAGGGAGGCTTCGTTCCGCGCCTTCGCCGACCAGGCCAGAGCGAAGGTCAGTACAAAGAAGCCCACCGCCAGGAAGGTGGTCAGGCGGGTCAAAAAGCCCGTTGCCCCAGCGGAACCGAACATCGTCGCCGATGCGCCGCTTCCGAAAGCCGCGCCCATGCTGGCCCCCCGGCCCTGCTGCAGAAGCACTAATCCGATAAGCGCTAGCGCATCCAGCACCAAAAGGACCCGAAGCACCAATTCCAAGGTTTCCATGTTCATTCGTTTGCTGCCCTTGCAATGGCGTTGAACGCCGTAATGTCTAGGGAGGCGCCCCCCACGAGGACGCCATACGCTGCCGCCATAGAGCAGGGGAAGCCCCCCTAACCCAGCGGCCTCGAGGGTTTCCCGCAGCACCCGGTGCATGGCCTGGGCCAGCGCCGGCGTGGCCGTTCGGCCCGTGCCAATGGCCCAGATCGGTTCGTAGGCGATGGCGCCGAGGGCCGCGAGCGCAGGCGCTGGTGCGCTCAGCACCCCCGCCAGCTGGGCCATCACGTGCGCTTCAGCCCCGCCGCCTTCGCGGACCTCTAAGCCTTCTCCGACACAAACCAGGCCGCGGAGGCCCGCCCGTGCCGCCGCCTCAAGCTGGGCGACCACGTCTAAATCCGTTTCCCCCTGGGCACGGCGCTCGGAGTGCCCCAAGAGCGCCCAGCGTGCGCCGGCTTCGGCGACCTGCTCGGCGGACAGGCACCCGGTGTGCGCCCCGTCCAATGCGCCGTGAATTGCCTGCGCGCCAGGAACCATGCCCACCTTAGCCGCCGCTTCGGCTGCACGCTCAAGCAGCGTGGCTGGCGGAAACACCAAGCGCGTCTGCGCCGTCGGCCAGGAGAGGCTTGCTGCGCCTTCGAAGTACGCGGCTAGGAAGGCGCGATCGCCGTGCATCTTCCAGTTTGCTGCAATCAGCACGACAACCCCCTAGGCGCGGACCCATCTCCGGGGGCGCGTATGGTAGACAAGGGGCCCGGGGGAGGCAATTCGTTCACCCCAGGCTCGCCGCAGCGCCGCGCACCGTATCCGCCAGGCGCGACGCGACCTCCCGAACCTCATCTCCATCAAGGCCCTCCACCATCACCCGCACCAAAGGCTGGGTTCCGGAGGCCCGTAGGAGAATTCGGCCTCGATTTCCGAGGGCCTGTTCAAGATCGGCCACGGCATCCATAACGGACGCTTCGTTTAGCACGGCGCTCTGGGCGGCGACGTTAATCAGCACCTGGGGGCATAAAGTCATGGGGGCCAGCGCCTCGTCCAAACTTTGCTCCGCTGCGCGCAGCGCCACCAGCACCTGCAGCGCCGCGATCATGCCGTCCCCGGTGCTGTGGGCATCGAGACAGA
This sequence comes from Gammaproteobacteria bacterium, assembly GCA_009919975.1. Taxonomy (GTDB): domain Bacteria; phylum Pseudomonadota; class Gammaproteobacteria; order Pseudomonadales; family Azotimanducaceae; genus Salivita. The sequence continues at coordinate 7,367 of RGAU01000085.1, read as the reverse complement.
GAATATGCCCTGACCCCTCACCCCCGAGGCGCCAGCCCCGGGCCTGGCACTCCGCCAGCACATAGCGATCGCCTACGCCGGCGCGGGCAAAGGGAATGGCGGACGCCTGCAGCGCCTGCTCCAGCCCTAGGTTCGACATCAGCGTACCCACGACCCCGCCGGCCAGCGTGCCCTGGCGCTGCTGATGCTGAGCGAGCACATAAAGCAGACTGTCCCCATCCCGCACCGTGCCCGTGCGATCCACCATGATCAGCCGATCACCGTCGCCATCGAACGCAAGCCCCAGGTCCGCACCCGTCTCGAGCACCCGAGTCCGCAGCGCTTCCGGAGCCGTGGCGCCGCAGCCGTCATTGATATTGAGCCCGTCGGGGTTCACCCCAAGGGTCTCGACGGTCGCGCCAAGCTCCTCAAAGAGCGCCGGCGCCAGGTGATAGGTCGCCCCATGGGCGCAGTCCACCACCAGCTTTAGGCCGCGAAGGTGAAAGCCATCAGGCGTCGTATTCTTGCAAAACTCGAGGTAGCGGCCCTCCGCATCGTTAACCCGGGCAGCACGCCCGAGCTCTGCGGAAGGCCGGGTCCGCAAGGGCGTCTCCAGCGCTGCCTCGATGGCGAGTTCTTCCTCGTCGCTCAGCTTGTCGCCCTGGGCGGAGAAGAACTTGATGCCGTTGTCGTCATAAGGATTGTGGGAAGCGCTGATCACCACGCCAGCTTGAGCCCGCAGGCTGCGGGTGAGGTAAGCGACGGCGGGGGTGGGCATGGGGCCCGTCAGCCGAACGCCGACCCCCGCGGCGGAAAACCCGGCCTCCAGGGCAGATTCGAGCATGTAGCCAGAGATGCGCGTGTCCTTACCCAGGACCACAAGCCCTCCTTCCGGCGCCAACGTGCGTCCCGCCGCATAACCCAGGCGGACCATAAAATCCGGCGTGATGGGGAAATCCCCGACGCGCCCGCGAATGCCATCCGTGCCGAAATACTGTCGTTCCATCAAAGTGCGTCCTAAGTCGGGCCGTCGAGGGCCTGCACCATCGCCAGGGCGTCGCGGGTCTCCGCGACGTCATGAGTCCGAATAATTGCCACCCCGTGGCGCGCCGCTTCCGCCGCCAGCACGGCCCCGGCCACCACCCGCGCCTTCGGACGCTCCCGCCCCGTCAACGCCCCCAGCATGCGCTTCCGGGAGACCCCAATGAGGACGGGTACCCCCAGGGCCACAAAGCGCGGGAGCGCACGGAACAGGCTTAAATTATGCGCAAGGGTTTTTCCAAAGCCGAAGCCCGGATCCAGGACAATGCGAGAGCGGTCAATGCCCACCGCTTCGGCTTCACCCATGCGGCTTTGCAAGAAGGTCAGCACCTCAGCGACCACATCGTCGTAATGGGGCGCCTCCTGCATGAACGTCGGATCCCCCTGCATGTGCATGAGGCACACGGACGCCGAAGACTCGGCGGCGGCGGCCAGGGCACCGGGCCGCTGAAGCGCCCGCACATCGTTTAGCAGCGCAGCGCCGAGGGGCGGCGCGCGGCGCAGGATCTCGGGCGTACTGGTATCCACGGAGAGCTTAACGTCGAAGCGCGGGGCCAGAAGCTCGAGGGCTTCCTGAATGCGGGCCCACTCTTCCTCTTCAGGCAGGCCCTGGGCCCCGGGGCGTGTTGATTCGGCCCCAAGGTCGAGGTAGGCCGCGCCCTCCTCTACGAACGCTTCCGCCCGCCGCAGCAGGACGTCGCGCCTCAGCGCGCCGCTAGGGGCGAGCAGCTCACCGCCGTCAGAAAAGGAATCGGGGGTGAGGTTTAACACCCCCATGATTTCCGGCGCCCCCTCCCAGGTCACGGGCAGGGTTCGCCCATCCCATGCCATGCGCTTAACCGGAGGCAGAGCCCCCCACGGCGGGATCGGGGGACGCGCCGGTCGCGGCGTCGGAGCCCTCGGGCGCACTCGGGGGCCTGCGATTGCTCGGATCCTCCGGTGGCCGGGGCGGCATGCCTTCCATGATGTCGTTGATCTGGTCGCTGTTCAGCGTCTCGTATTCCATCAACGCATCGGCCATGGCGTGAAGCTTGTCGCTATGGGTCTCGAGAATGGTCTTCGCCCGACCGTAGCAGTCGTCAATGATCACCCGCACTTCCTCGTCGATCTTCCGCGCCGTTTCTTCGGAAACGGCCAGCGAACGGGACGATGCGGAACGGCCCAGGAAAGGCTGGTCGTCGTCTTCGTCGTACTTGAGCGGTCCGAGCTTTTCCGAAAGGCCCCACTTGGTGACCATATTCCGCGCCAGGGAGGTAGCGGCGATGCGACCGCCAAAGAGGCTGCAGATCGAGCTCAGGATGTACTGCCGGGAGTGGCTGTAGCGGTCCTGCTCCGGAAGGAACTGGGTCACCCCGAGGGCGCGACCCCGGGGAATGATGGTGACCTTGTAAACGGGGTCATGGTCTGGGACCAGTCGCCCCACGATGGCGTGCCCCGCCTCGTGGAAGGCCGTGGTGCGCTTTTCCTTTTCGCTCATGACCATGGACTTACGCTCAGCCCCCATCATGATCTTGTCCTTCGCGCTCTCGAACTCCTCCATGCCAACCAACCGCCGGCTCGCCCGAGCCGCGAAGAGCGCCGCCTCGTTAACGAGGTTGGCGAGGTCCGCGCCGGAGAAGCCCGGCGTACCCCGAGCCAGGGCAGAGGGATCGACGTCATCGGCAATGGGTACCTTCCGGCAGTGAACCTTAAGGATCTGCTCCCGGCCTCGAATATCGGGGAGGGGCACCACGACCTGGCGATCGAAGCGGCCCGGGCGCAGCAGCGCCGGATCAAGCACGTCCGGGCGGTTCGTGGCGGCAATGACGATGATGCCGTCGTTGGCCTCAAAGCCGTCCATTTCCACAAGCAGCTGGTTTAGGGTCTGCTCGCGCTCGTCGTGGCCGCCCCCAAGGCCTGCGCCCCGGTGCCGACCCACAGCGTCGATCTCGTCGATAAAGATGATGCAGGGCGCCTGCTTCTTCGCCTGCTCGAACATGTCCCGCACCCGGGAGGCCCCGACGCCAACGAACATCTCGACAAAATCCGAGCCCGAGATGGAGAAGAAGGGAACCTTGGCTTCTCCCGCAATCGCCTTTGCGAGCAAGGTTTTACCCGTCCCCGGGGAGCCCGCCATGAGTACGCCGCGAGGGATATGCCCACCAAGGCGTTGAAATTTCCCCGGATCCCGCAGGAACTCGACCAGCTCCTGAACGTCATCCTTGGCCTCATCCACCCCCGCCACGTCGGCAAAGGTGGTTTTGATTTGATCTTCGCTCAGGAGCCGGGCCTTCGACTTACCGAAGCTCATGGGACCGCCCCGACCGCCGGAACCGCCCTGCATCTGCCGCATGAAGAACATGAAGACCGCAATGATCACGAGGATGGGGAAGCTGGCGACCAGCAGCTGGCCCCAGAGGGACTGCTGCTCCGGCCGGGCACCCTGCACAGATACGCCATGGGCGATGAGATCGTCCATCAGCTTGGGATCGTCGACCTGGGGACGGACCGTCTCGAAGGCATCGCCGTCGCGGAACTCGCCGCTGATCACGAGGCCATCAATCACCACTTCGCGCACCCGATCACGCTGCACCGCCTCTACAAACTGCGAGTACAGCAGCTCCTGGGACGGGGTTTTTGGGCTGAAGTTGTTGAAAACGGTCAACAGCACTGCGGCGATAATGAGCCACAGCAGCAAATTTTTGCCCATATCATTCAAGGGAGCCACCTCGCTTCCGTGCGCCGGGGAGAAACCCTGCGCGATTGTGGGGATATGGGGCCCGCCCCCAGACTTTACAAGGGCAGGCCGAGGCCCGGTCTGCCACCTTACTCACTGACGGCGCCCTTCGCCAGCGCCCGCCCGTAGCCCTTCGGCGACGGCATAGACTTCTCGGGACCGGGGACGGGACGCCTTAGGCTTACGGACCGTCACCCGGGTAAAGAGTTCCCGGGCCTGGGCCAGCCAGGGATCAAACCCCGACCCCTGGAAGAGCTTCACCACCAGCACCCCCGGGGGCGCGAGCACTTCCGCGGCCAGATCGAGGGCAAGTTCGGCGAGGGCGATGGCCCGATCCTGGTCCGCGGCATGAATGCCTGACAGGTTCGGCGCCATGTCGGAAAGCACCACGTCGGCGCCGGCCTCGGGCAGGGCCGCGCGGAGGGCGGCGTAGCCCTCCTCCGTTTCGAAATCCACCTCGAGGATGGTGACTCCGTCGATGGGGTCCATGGCAAGGCGATCGAGGGCCAGCACCGTCCCCTTCGCGCCGACCTTCTTAGCCGCCACCTGGGACCAGCCTCCCGGGGCAGCTCCCAAATCGAGGACGACCTTGCCGGGGCGCAAAAAGTGGTGCTTCTCTTCGAGCTCGAGCAGCTTATAGGTGGCCCGGGAGCGATAGCCGTCCTGCTGCGCCTTCTGGACATAGGGGTCGGATAGGTGATCGTGGATCCAGCGCCCGCGTCGGCCCTTCGCCATGGTGTTCTCCTTCGCCGCTGGGCCTAGGGAGCGAGACGGCGTACACTGCGCGCCCATTCAGGAGACCCAGCATGGCCCCCACGGCATCCCTTTCTGCACAGCGGCAACGCCAACTTCGTGCCCTCGGACACCATCTCAATCCCATTATTCTGGTGGGAGACAGCGGCGTCAGCGAGGGGGTGGTGGCCGAAACGACCCGGGCCCTCGAGGACCATGAACTGATTAAAATCCGCACCCCCGCGGGGGATCGGGACGCTCGGCACGCCCTTATTGAGGCGCTTTGCGAAGCCACCGGCGCGGAATGCGTCCAGAAGATTGGCCGGGTTGCCCTTCTCTACCGCGCGGCTGAGAAGCCCAATCCGAAAACGTCAAACCTGCTGCGCTTCGCTCACCTCACCCGCTAGCGGTGTAGGACCTCTTCGATTTCGTATTCAATGGCGCCACTTGGCGCCTGCACCACGACCACGTCCCCCTCTTCCTTACCGATGAGGGCCCGGGCAATGGGCGAGGATACGGAAACCTTGTTCTGCTTAAGGTCCGCCTCATCGTCTCCGACGATCTTGTAGGTGCGGCTCTCGTCCTTCTCCAGGTCGATCACCTTGACCGTGGTACCGAAGATCACCTTCCCCGTGGGCGCGATCTTGGTGACATCAATCACCTGGGCGTTCGCCAGCTTGCCCTCGATTTTCCTTCAAATCGCCGTGTTCCCGGGCTTCGGCGATGGCCTTCACCACCCGCGGCCGCGCCTCATGCTTTAAGCGTTGCAGTTCTTCCCGAAGGGCCTCTGCCCCTTCCATGGTCATGGGCGTCTTCATGCGTTCAATCCTGCGTGGAGCTCCTGGAGGCGGCGCACCTTGTCACCGCTACCGAAGCGCATGGCTTTGCACAGTGCTTCACCGCCGGTGAGGGTCGTCGAGTAGCACACGCGATTTTGTAAGGCGAGGCGACGGATCACCGCCGAATCGGCGATGGACTGCCGGCCCTCGGTGGTATTCACAATGAAGTCGACCTTGTCATTCTTCAACATATCGGCAATATCCGGGCGCCCTTCCGTCACCTTGTTCACAACCTCAGCGTCGATGCCCGCACTTTGCAGGCACTGCCGCGTTCCGCGGGTGGCGATGATGCGGAAGCCAAGCTCCCGAAGCTCCTCGGCCAACGGGGCTACGAAGGGCTTGTCCGAATCCTTCACGGACAAAAAGACCGTACCCCCCTCGGGCAGGCGGATCCCCGCCCCCTGGGTAGCCCGGGCAAAGGCCTCTGCGAAGCTGTCCCCGACGCCCATGACTTCCCCGGTGGATTTCATCTCCGGCCCCAGGATGGGGTCCACTCCGGGGAACTTTGCGAAGGGGAAGACCGACTCCTTCACGCTGACGTAATTGGGAATGATCTCCTTCGTAAAGCCCTGATCCACCAGGGACTGACCGGCCATGCAGCGGGCCGCCACCTTAGCCAGGGACACTCCGATGCACTTGGAAACGAAGGGGACGGTACGGGATGCCCGGGGGTTCACCTCGAGCACAAAGACTTCGCCATTCTGCACCGCCAGCTGCACGTTCATCAGGCCGATGACGCCCAGCTCCCGGGCCATGGCGCGGACCTGCTCCCGGATCACATCCTGAAGCTCGGGGGAGAGGCGGTAGGGCGGCAGGGCGCAGGCCGAATCGCCGGAGTGCACCCCGGCTTGCTCGATGTGCTCCATGATGGCGCCAATCACCACGTCCTTACCGTCGCTCACCGCATCTACGTCCACTTCCACGGCTTGGTCGAGGAAGTGGTCCAGCAGCACCGGCGACGCCGCCGAGGCAACCACCGCGGTGCGCAGGTAGCGGGTCAGTTCAGAAGGCTGATAAACGATCTCCATGGCCCGGCCTCCCAACACGTAGGAGGGGCGCACCACGATGGGGTAGCCAATGCCTTCCGCGGCCGCGAGCCCTTCCGCCTCGCTCATGACCGTCTTATTCGGGGGTTGCTTAAGACCGAGCTGGCGAATGAAGGCCTGGAAGCGCTCCCGGTCCTCGGCCCGGTCGATGGCGTCCGCGGAGGTTCCGATCACCGGCACCTTCGCATCCTCCAACGCTTCCACAAGCTTCAGGGGCGTTTGCCCACCGAACTGAACGATCACCCCCGCAGGCTGCTCGAGCGCCACAATCTCTAGGACGTCCTCGAGGGTCACGGGCTCAAAGTAAAGGCGATCGGAGGTGTCGTAGTCCGTGGAGACGGTCTCCGGATTACAGTTCACCATGATGGTTTCGTAGCCGTCTTCGCGCATGGCGAGCGCAGCGTGGACACAGCAATAGTCGAACTCGATGCCCTGGCCAATGCGGTTTGGGCCGCCCCCCAGCACCATGATCTTCTGCCGATCCGTGGGCGCCGACTCACAGGTCGTCTCATAGGTGGAGTAGAGATAGGCCGTGGCGCTGGGGAATTCCGCGGCGCAGGTATCCACGCGTCGGTAGACCGGGCGAAGGCCGAGACCGTGGCGATGGCTGCGCAGCGCCCGCTCTTCCACGCCGAGCACCTTGGCCAGGCGCGCATCGGAGAAACCCTTGCGCTTCAGCCGCCGCAGCTGGCTTTCGTCCACGGCGGAGAGGGGCACGCCCTTGAGGGAGGCCTCCTCCTGCACCAAATCTTCGATCTCGGCGAGGAACCAGGGATCTACGCGGCTGGCATCGTAGATCTCTTCTAAGGTCAGCCCTGCGCGGAAGGCATCGGCGAGATACCACATGCGTTCCGGGCCCGGCACGGTGAGCTCACCCACAAGCCGGCGGCGAAGCTCGGGCTCTGCGGGATCGATCTTTTCGTCGAGACCCGTGGCCCCCACCTCAAGCCCCCGGAGAGCTTTTTGCAGGGATTCCTGGAAGGTGGTCCCAATGGCCATCACCTCCCCCACGGA
>RGAU01000084.1 GCA_009919975.1 Gammaproteobacteria bacterium | reverse complement strand
ATTCGTTTCTCCGCTCATGGCAGAAACGACGACCACCACCCGGTGGCCCTCAGCGCGATGGCGCGCTACCCGTGCGGCGACGGCCTCGATTCGCTCGAGGCTACCAACGCTGGTGCCACCGTACTTGTGAACGAGAAGCGCCATTTCAGCTCAAACGCTCCGCGACATAGGCGGCTACGGAAGCCAGCGCGGCCTCCAGGGCTTCCGGCTGATTACCCCCGCCGGCCCGGGCCAGCTCTGGCCGGCCACCGCCCTTGGCACCAACTTGCGCCCCCACGTGCTGCACGAGGGGCCCCGCGGGGAGGCGCTTTGCCCAGTCGGCGCTGACGCCCGCGGCCAAGCTCACCACGCCCTCTTCCACCGCCGCCAGCACCACTGCCGCCGGCGCAAGGCGCGCCTTCAGCTGATCCAGGGCCGGAAGCAGCGCCTTGGCACCACCGGAGGGAAGGGTCGCAGCCAAAACACGAAGGCCTTCCACCTCTACTGCCCCCGCAGCGAGATCGGCACCGGCCTCCTGCGCCAGTTTCTGTTCCAACTCATCAATCTTCCGCTCCAGCGCCTTCTGCTGCGTCAGCAACCCTTCCATGCGCTCGAGCACCTGCTCCCGGGACACCTTAAGGCGACCGGCGGCGCTGCGAAGGGCGACGTCAGCGTCCCGCAGATAAGCATGGGCTGCGGGACCGGTAACCGCTTCAATCCGCCGCACGCCGCTGGCAATCCCCTGCTCACTGACGATCCGCAGCAAGCCGATATCCCCGGTCTGGGTCACGTGGGTGCCACCGCAGAGTTCTACGGAAAAATCCCCGGCCATGGACAGAACGCGTACTTCGTCCCCGTATTTCTCCCCGAAGAGGGCCATGGCTCCGGCGTCCCGAGCGGCATCAAAGGACATCACCCGAGTCTGAACCGGACTATTGCTCCAGATGACCGCGTTCACCCGATCCTCAATCTGATCGAGGACGGCCCGATCAATGGCGTCATGATGGGCAAAGTCGAAGCGAAGCCGTTCCGCAGTCACCAGCGAGCCACGCTGCTCCACGTGCTGCCCGAGAAGCTCCCGAAGCGCCGCATGCAAGAGGTGCGTCGCCGAGTGGTTCAGGGCAATGGCTTGTCGCCGGGCCCTATCAATGTGGGCCTCGAGCCGATCCCCAAGGGCCAGCGCACCCCCGCTGAGGGTGCCGAGATGAAGATGCTGAGCCCCAGCCTTACGGGTATCTTCCACCGCAAATACCGCCGCGCTGCCCCGAAGTTCCCCCTGGTCCCCAATCTGCCCGCCGGACTCGGCATAGAACGGCGTCTGATCGAGCACCACGGCGCCCGGGGTGCCGGCTTCAAGGGCCTCCACAGGCTCAAGCCCCGCTTCCGTACGCCGGAAGAGGCCCGTGACCGCGCCCTGGGCTGTGGGCACCTCATAGCCCCGGAATTCCACCTGCCCAGCGACCTCCAGCTCCGCTTCCGTCGCAGCGGCAAAGCGGCTGGCGGAGCGGGCCCGGGCACGCTGGTCGGCCATGGCTGCCTCGAACCCCGCTTCATCTAGGGTGAGGTCCCGTTCCCGGGCGATATCGGCGGTCAAGTCCACGGGAAAGCCGTAGGTATCGTAGAGCTTAAAGACCACGTCACCGGGGATTTCCTTCCCCGAGAGGGTCGCAAGCTCCCCTTCCAAAACGGTCATGCCCTGAGCCAGGGTGCGGGCAAACTGCGCCTCTTCCTGCTCCAGGATTTGCGCCACCCGAGCCTGCTGTGCGGCCAGGGCCTCGTGGGCGGCCCCCATTTCCTGGGCCAGCGGCGCGACGAGATGATGAAAGAACGCGCGCTCGCAGCCCAGCTTGTGTCCGTGGCGCAGAGCCCGGCGGATAATGCGCCGCAACACATAGCCCCGACCTTCGTTGCTGGGCACCACCCCGTCCGTGACCAAAAAGGCAGCAGACCGAATATGATCCGCGATCACCCGTAGCGAGGGCAGCTGGTCGGGGTTGGCGGCCTCAGCGCCCGTGGCCTGGGCTGCGGCAGCGATAAGCGCTTGGAAAAGGTCAATCTCGTAATTGCTGTGCACGCCCTGCAGCACGGCGGCGACGCGCTCGAGGCCCATGCCCGTATCAACGCTCGGGCGCGGCAGAGGCGTCATGGTGCCGTCGGCGCTGCGCTCAAACTGCATAAACACCAGATTCCAAATCTCGACGTAGCGATCGCCGTCTTCCTCCGGCGTGCCCGGGGGGCCACCCCATACGTCGGGGCCATGGTCGTAGAAGATCTCTGAACAGGGACCGCAGGGGCCCGTGTCCCCCATGGACCAGAAGTTGTCCTTATCGCCCATGCGGGTGATGCGATCAGCGGGCACGCCGATCTCGTCGCGCCAGATCTGCTCTGCCTCGTCGTCGCTGTCGTGGACCGTCACCCAGAGCTTTTCCGCCGGTAGGCCAAAGCGTTCCGTCAGCAGCGTCCAGGCAAAGCGAATTGCATCGTGCTTAAAGTAATCGCCAAAGGAGAAATTCCCCAGCATTTCAAAGAAGGTGTGGTGACGTGCGGTGTAACCAACATTCTCAAGATCGTTGTGCTTGCCCCCAGCTCGCACGCAGCGCTGGCTGGTGACAGCGCGTTGATAGCTCCGCTGCTCCCGCCCCGTGAACACGTCCTTGAACTGCACCATGCCCGCGTTGGTAAACAGCAGGGTGGGGTCGTTCCCGGGCACGAGGGGGCTGCTCGGCACGATCTCATGGCCGTGCTCTTGAAAAAACTCAAGGAAGGTGCGGCGAATGTCCGCGCTTTTCATGGCGACTCCAGCGCTTGGGGATCAGCAACGCAGCGCGGAAGGCGCTGCCCGGGCAGCCGCGCAGTATACGCTATGCCTTGGGCACCCGGGAACGCAGAAAAAGCGCTTTAGGCCTCCGAATCCCCCCAGGGAATCTCCCCAAGGCAGCGGCGAATAAGCCCCGGGGGAAAGCCGCGATAGGCGAAGAACCGGGCCTGCTTCTGCCAGGCTTTGGCATCCGCTGGGGCACCGCCAAAGCGCTGCTGCTGAAGGGCAGCAAGGCGAGCCTCGAGTGCGGTAGGGTCCTCGGGGGTTTCCGGCGGAGGCAAGCCCTCCGCCCGAAGCTTTGCGCCCAGGCGCCCAGGCCCCTGACCCCGAAGTTCTGCCTGGCGGATTAGGGAGGCCTGGCGCCGCGCATCGGATTGATAGCCCGCCTCAGCGAGGGCTTTGAGCTCGGCCTCGAGTTGCTCCCCGGGCACCTCCGGGAAGCGCTTACGAAGCTTTTGAGCCAGCTCCCGCTGGCTGTGTTCCCGGCGAGCGAGAAGCCGCAGGGCGGCCTCTCGAAGGGCAGACGCAGCTTCCCCCATCTTACCTGAGCGCTAAATGCGTAGCGCTAGCCAAAATCAGCAGCGGGGGGTGCGGAAACGTCTACGGCCTCTGGTGCGCGGCGCGGTTTCGGCAGCAGCGCCTCGCGGATGGCCCCTTCGATTTCCTCAGCGACCTCCGTGTGCTCCGCGAGGTAATCGGCCGCATTCTTCTTGCCCTGGCCAATCTTGTCGCCCTTGTAGGCATACCACGCGCCAGACTTGTCGATGAGCCCCTGCTTCACCCCCAGGTCAATCACCTCCCCAAGCTGGAAGGTACCCTTGCCATACATGACCTGGAACTCGGCCTGGCGGAAGGGCGGCGCCACCTTATTCTTAACGACCTTCACCCGGGTTTCGTTACCAACCACCTCATCCCCTTCCTTGACAGCCCCAATGCGGCGGATGTCCAGGCGGACCGAGGAATAGAACTTCAGCGCGTTCCCCCCGGTGGTGGTTTCCGGAGAGCCGAACATGACTCCGATCTTCATGCGAATCTGGTTGATGAAGATGACGAGGGTGTTGGAATTCTTGATGTTACCGGTCATCTTCCGGAGCGCTTGGCTCATGAGCCGCGCCTGAAGCCCCACGTGCGCGTCCCCCATCTCCCCTTCGATTTCCGCCTTCGGCGTGAGCGCGGCGACGGAATCGACCACCACCACATCCACCGCACCGGAGCGGACGATCATGTCGCAGATTTCGAGGGCCTGCTCCCCCGTGTCGGGCTGGGATACAAGCAGGTCTTCGGTATTCACCCCAAGGTTTTCGGCATAGATGGGATCCAGCGCGTGTTCCGCGTCGATGAAGGCACAGGTGCCCCCGAGCTTCTGCGCTTCAGCAATAACCTGCAGCGTTAAGGTGGTTTTACCGGAGGATTCAGGGCCGTAGATTTCGACGATGCGACCCCGGGGAAGCCCCCCAATACCCAGGGCGATATCTAGCCCCAGGGAGCCCGTGGAAATGGCCGGAATGCTGACCTGCTCCCGGTCACCGAGGCGCATCATGGAGCCCTTGCCGAACTGGCGCTCGATTTGCGAGAGCGCCGCGGAGAGCGCCTTATCCTTGTTGCCCGTGCTATCCATGATCGCCATGTGTTGCCTCGTCTTGAGTTAGGGGGCCGCCGGGGCCGCTTGAGCTCCCATTCTAGGACGGGAAAATCGGCATTGCGATGCAAGGCCGGGCCCGCCCCCTGGGGACTTGCTGAATACTGTACGAAAAGACAGTATCACGGGATTTCGGCCCTGCCAAGGGGGTTCGATCGGCGGCGTCCGTGCGCCTTGGTTGACGGTCCTGGAGGCCAGTGCTTCACTGCCCAGCTTCCCTAGCTTAGGCGCCGCCGTCGTGACCGCATCGCCCCAACACACGCCCATGATGCAGCAGTATCTGGCTCTGAAGGCGGAGCACCCGGAGGTGCTGCTCTTTTACCGCATGGGCGACTTCTACGAGCTGTTCTATGAGGACGCCCGGCGCGCTGCGGAACTTCTCGACATCACCCTGACCACCCGGGGCCAGTCCGCCGGCGAACCCATCCCCATGGCCGGGGTGCCTTACCACGCCGCAGAAAACTACCTGGCGCGGCTCCTCCGCCTAGGCGAAGCCGTGGCGATCTGCGAGCAAGTGGGGGACCCGGCCCAGAGCAAGGGGCCCGTGGAGCGGAAGGTCACGCGTATCGTCACCCCGGGCACGGTCACGGACGAGGCGCTGCTTCAGGCCGGACAAGATTGCCTACTGCTGGCCATCGCCGAGGGCGCCAGCGCCCCGGAGGGCACGCGACCCTACGGCCTGGCTTGGCTTGATTTGTCCGCGGGACGCTTTGCGGTGACGGAAGTGGCCAGCTGGGAGGCCGTCACCGCCGAGCTGGGACGGCTCCAGCCCGCGGAGGTGCTCATTTCCGAAGAAGCCTCTCCTGCGCTTCGGGGGTTGAAAGGGGTCCGGCGCCCTCCTTGGCAGTTTCAGGAAGAGGCCGGGCGCCGAGCGGTGCTGGAGCAGCTGGGCACCCGGGACCTGAGCGGTTTCGGAGCCGAAGACTTGACCCTGGCCCTGGGGGCCGCGGGGGCCCTTCTAGATTATGCGAAGGCCACGCAAAAGAGCGCCTTGCCCCACATTACCGAGCTCTCCCGAGAGCGTAGCAGCGACGCCGTGCTGCTGGATGCCCACACTCGGCGCAACCTGGAAATCGAACAGCAGATCACTGGGGAGCGGCAGTTCACCCTCCTCCGCATGCTCGACACCACGGCTACGGCCATGGGAAGCCGGCTGCTCCTGCGCTGGCTGAACCGCCCGCTCCGGGATCAGGAAGAAGTCTTGGCCCGGCAGGCCGCCATCGCCCGCCTCGATGGTCCGGATCAGAACCTCCGGCCAACGCTTAAAAGCATCGGTGATCTGGAGCGCATCCTCAGCCGCGTGGCGCTGGGCTCTGCCCCCCCTCGAGATCTTGCCAAGTTGCGCGATGCACTGCTGGCCCTGCCCGCGGTCCAGGACCATTTTCCGCCCCTTGAGGCGACCGAGCCCCCTTCTCGTCTCCCGGCGCTCAGGGACGCCCTGGCCCCCCAGGAGGCGCTCGCAACGCTGCTACAAGGCGCCCTGGTAGAAAATCCCCCGGTGGTGCTCCGGGATGGGGGCGTCATCGCCAACGGCTTCGATTCGGAGCTCGACGAATTGCGCAGCCTCGCCCGAGATGCGGGCACCTTCCTCGCGGAGCTCGAAGCGCGGGAGCGAGAAAGCACGGGGCTCGCCTCCTTGAAGGTTGGCTATAACCGAGTGCACGGCTATTACCTCGAGACCAACCGCCGAGACGCGGAATCCGCGCCCGCCAGCTGGGTGCGGCGCCAAACGCTGAAGAACGCTGAGCGCTTTATCACGCCGGAGCTCAAAGCCTTTGAGGACAAGGCCCTTTCGGCGCAGAGCCGGGCTCTGGCCCGGGAGAAGGGACTCTACGAGGCGCTGCTGGGCACCTTGCAGGAAGCCCTGGGAACCCTTAGGCCTCTGGCCCGGGCCCTCGCCGAGCTGGACGTCCTGTGTACCTTGGCGGAGCGCGCCCGGGCCCTCGATCTGGTTACCCCAACCCTCTGCGAGACGCCCCAGCTGCACATCGAGGGCGGCCGCCATCTGGTGGTCGAAGCCACCCGAGATGACCCCTTTATCCCGAATGATCTTGAGCTCACCGACGATCGGCGAATGCTCATCATCACCGGGCCCAATATGGGGGGGAAATCCACCTTCATGCGGCAAACGGCCCTCATCGCCCTCCTCGCCTGGACCGGCGCCGGGGTGCCTGCGCGGGCCGCTCGGGTGGGGCGCCTCGATCGCATCTTCACGCGCATCGGCGCCTCCGACGATCTTGCCGGGGGGCGGTCGACCTTCATGGTGGAAATGTCGGAAACGGCCAATATCTTGAACAACGCCACGGCCGCATCCCTAGTGCTACTCGACGAGATCGGCCGAGGCACCTCTACCTTCGATGGCCTAGCGCTTGCGTGGGCCAGCGCCGAGTACCTTGCGCGACAGAAGAAAGCCCTTTGCCTCTTCGCCACCCACTACTTCGAGCTGACGGCGCTCCCGGAACAGGTCCCGGGGGTCGCAAATGTCCACCTGAAGGCTCAGGAGCACCGGGGGCGCATCGTCTTTCTCCACCAGGTCGAAGAGGGCCCGGCGAGCCAAAGCTATGGCCTCTCCGTCGCACGGCTCGCTGGCGTGCCTCAGGCCGTGCTGAGCCGAGCACAGAAACACCTGGCCCAGCTGGAAGCGGGGGCCGGGGACACGCCTCAGCTTGGGCTGTTCCAGAGCTCCGCAGCGCCGCACAGCAGCGAGCCAGAACCGTCGGAGGATCCCCTACGCGCGGCCCTGACGGCGCTCAATCCCGATAGCTTGAGCCCTCGGGAAGCGCTCCTCGCGCTGTACGAACTCCGTACGCTAGCGGAGGACTGAGGCGTATAGACGCTATGGGGAAAGAGTTCCTACAATAGCGATTGCCAATTTTTCAGGCCCCATTTTTAAAACCAAGGAAGACGCAATGACCTTTGTGGTAGGTGATAACTGCATCAAGTGTAAGCACACCGATTGCGTCGAGGTGTGCCCCGTCGATTGCTTCTATGAAGGCCCCAACTTCCTTGTCATCCACCCGGACGAATGCATCGACTGCGCCCTATGCGAGCCCGAATGCCCCGTGGATGCGATTTTCTCCGAGGACGAGTTGCCGGATGATCAGCAGTCCTTCCTCGAGCTCAACGCCGAGCTCGCGGACATCTGGCCGAATATCACGGAAAAGAAAGACGCTCCCGCAGACGCAGAGGAATGGAACGGCGTCCCCGATAAACTGCAGTACCTCGAGCGCTAGGCCCCGCCCTTCGGTAGCACGGTCTGGGGGTCGATCGGTTTTCCGTCCCGCCTTAGCTCAAAATGCAGTCGCTGGCCCTGGGCGCCCCGCCCAAGGCGCGCCAAGCTGGCGCCCGCAGCCACCGGCGCCCCCTCCTTCACCAGGGATTCCGCATTGTGGGCGTAGGCCGATAGCCAAGTGTCATCGTGCTTCACGATGATGAGGGCAGCAAACCCCCGCAGTCCGGCGCCTGCGTAAACCACTACCCCCGGCGCCGCCGCCCTTACCAGGCTCCCGGGCGCCCCCTGAATATCAAGCCCCTTATTGAGCGCCGGACCACTCCCGGCAAAGGGCCGCTCCACCGTGCCGCTCACGGGCCAGGCCCACCGTAGGGGTCCCTTAAGGGGTGGAGGCGTAGGCATGGGCGACGCCTTGGCGGTGCGGGCCTTCGAACTTGAGACCGCTGGCTTAGGCGCACTTTGAGCAGGAGCGGAGGCGGTACGGGCCCTAGCCGGGGCCGCGCGGAGCCGCAGCACCTGGCCCTGCTGGATGCGATAGGGCGGCCCAATGCCGTTGAGCGACGCCAGGGTTTTCCAATTCAGCCCTGCGCGCCAAGCGATGGAATAAAGCGTATCGCCCTTCTGCACGGTATAGCGGCTACCAGAGGCCGCCGCGCGATCGCCTCGATCGGCCACCGGTGCGGGAGAGGAAGCGCAGCCCGACAGCACAGCGAGCAACACGAAGGCCATGAAGGCTCTAGGCGTCGCCATAGCCCTGACCTCGCGCCAGGCCCCAAACCACGGCAACCCCAAGGCACATCAACCCGGCCACGGCCCACAGCTGAGGATCCTCGCCGTAGAACTGCGCGTAAGCATGGGGGCCCAGGGGTTCGGAGCGCAGCACGCGCATGGCGCCATCCCGGCCAAGCTGATAAGCCTCGATGCGCTGCCAGGGCCAGAGCATCTGCAGCGCGCCGAACATGAACCCCCCAAGGGCAGCAAGGGTTGCCTTGCGCGCCGTTAAGAGCAAACGCTGCAGCAGACGAACGAACAGTAAAAGGCCCAGGCCGCAGCCCGCGGCCAACGCCAGAAGATCGGGAATCACGACCCCTGCGATGGCCCCCAGCACTCGATCGTAGAGGCCCAGCACCAGAAGGAGAAAACTTCCCGAAACCCCGGGCAAGATCCAGGCGCATACCGCCAGCGCACCGCCGAAGAACAGGGCAAGGGGGCCTTCGCTGAAGGATAAACTTCCCCCGAGAACGGAGAGCCAAGCCCCCGAGATCACCCCAAGGGCCGCGGCCGCGCCCTCCAGCGCGCCCCAACGTCCTACGGAAAGGGCAACGTGCACCGCGGAGGCTAAGATTAAGCCAAAGAAGAAGGCCCAAAGCAGCATGGCCTGGGTGGCTAGCAAAAACTTGAGCAGGGCCGCCAGAGACAGGATCGCCAAACCCATGCCCAGCACCAGGGTCAGCAGAAAGGGCCCATGAACGTGAGCAAAGGCGCCACGCAAGTCGCCCCGGCGGAGCAGCTGAAGGAATCTTCCATCGAAGGCCGCTAGGCTCGCCAGAAGCGGGCCATAGAGTCCGGAGATAAAAGCAATGGTGCCCCCGGAGACCCCGGGCACCAGCTCGGCGGCGCCCATGGCATAGCCCCGAAGGGCAACCCCCCAGAAGCCCATCAGGCGGTCCCCCCCAGCATGGGGACAAAGCGTACGGCCTCGAGAACCTCGGATTTCAGCACCGACCCATCGCGCCAATGTCGCTCAAGCACCTGTTCATCCCGGTCGCCCACGGGGGCTACCAAAACGCCGCCAGGGGCAAGCTGCTCCAGCAGCGCTGGGGGCACCTGCCGGGGCGCTGCCGCGAGCAAAATCCCATCAAAGGGCCCTCGATCCGCCCATCCCTCAAAGCCATCCCCAAGGCGCGCCGTAATGTTGCGAAGCTTCAGCTGGGACCAATGGCGCCGAGCCCGGGTTAGCAGGGGCCCAATGCGTTCCACGGTCCAGACCCGATCCGCCAGCTGGGAAAGCACGGCGGTTTGATAGCCGCAGCCGCTCCCCACCTCAAGGACCCGCTGGAGGCGCCCCTGGGCCACAAGGAGCTCGGTCATGCGCGCCACGATATAGGGCTGGCTGATGGTTTGCCCGTGACCGATGGGCAGGGAGGAATCCTCATAGGCCCGGTGAGCGAGGGCCTCGTCAATAAAGATATGCCGAGGCACCTGGCGCATCACTTCTAGGACTGCCGGATTCCTAATGCCGGATGCCTCGAGGCGTCCGATCAAGCGATCCCGGGTGCGCCGGCTGGTAAAGCCAATGCCTTCGAAATTGGGTTCGGTCATGCCGCCTCCGCCGGGCGCCAGGTCGCAGGGCC
>RGAU01000083.1 GCA_009919975.1 Gammaproteobacteria bacterium | reverse complement strand
CTGGGGCCTGGGGCCGTGGATCTCTTAGTGGCCGAAGTGGTGGAGCGCTTTCTGGCGTTCCTCTGGCCCATGATCCGTATTTCCGCTCTGCTGCTGGCGGCCCCCATTTTCTCCGTGTCCGCCTTCAATATACGGCTGCGCATTCTCTTAGCGCTCGTGCTGACCTTCCTGATCTATCCCCTGCACGACTGGCCCTTCGTGGATCCCTTCAGCGCCGCGGGGCTTCGGGAAGTGTTTGTGCAGGTCAGCATTGGCGCCGTGATGGGGCTCGTGCTTCAGATTGTGACCGCCGCGGTGGTGGTGGCGGGGCAGGCGATCTCCGCGGCCATGGGCCTCGCCATGGCCAACATGATTGATCCGAATCTCGGTAACGTTCCCGTGGTGGCGCAATTTCTCCTCGTGATTGCGACACTGCTGTTCCTGGGCCTCGGGGGGCATCTTGTGCTCATCTCTATCCTGCTTGAGAGCTTCCGGAGCCTGCCCATCGGGGTGGTGCCCAACTTGTCAGCGTTTTTCCCCTTCGTACTTGAGTGGTCCTCCATGATTTTCCTTGGGGGCGTCACGCTCGCGCTGCCCATTTTGGCGGTGATGCTGTGTGTCAACGTAGGGATGGGCATCATCACCCGGGCCGCGCCGTCCCTGAACATTTTCCCCTCGTCTTTCGCATCGAGGGGCTTTGGCTCCAGGGCTTTGAGCAGCTTCGAACGTTAGTGGGGCTTAGCTAATGGCTGAAGACGCAAGCGACGACGACAAAACGGAAGAGCCCACCGCGCGGCGCCTAGAAAAGGCGCGGGAGGATGGGCAGATTCCTCGGTCCACGGAGGCCACAGCAGCGGCGGTCACCATTTCCGCGCTGGCCTTGCTCTACCTCCTCGGGCCCTGGATCGGGGCTGGGCTCGCGGACTTCGCCACGGACGCGCTCACCTTCGACCGCCGCCTGCTCTTCTCCGAGCGCCTCCTTCCTGGGGTCTTTCTCAGCCGCCTAGGGGAGGCCTTGCTGCCCGTGGTTCCCCTCCTGGCCCTGACCCTGGTGATGGCGCTCCTGGGGGGCTCCATGACCGGAGGCTTCCTCTTCGCACCGAAGGCCGCGCTGCCGAAGTTCAGCAAGCTGAATCCCTTAAACGGCTTTAAGCGTATGTTTGGGCTGAAGGCCCTGGTGGAGCTTGGGAAGGCTCTGGCGAAGTTCTCCCTGGTGGCCGGGGTGGTCTATCTCATGCTTGATGCCCACATCGTGGAGCTCGTGGGCCTGGGGCTCATGCCCTACGAGACGGCGCTCGGGCGGGCCGGCGCTATCATCGCCCTGTCGGCCCTGGTGGCGTCCCTGGCGCTTGCTTTGATTGCCGCCGTAGATATTCCCTACCAGCGCTATGACTTCTTCAAGCGCATGCGCATGACCCGGCAGGAAGTGCGCGATGAAATGAAGGATATGGAAGGGCGCCCGGAGGTTCGGGCCGCCATTGGTGATTACGAACCCGAGCCACTTCGCCGTTGCCCTAAGCTACGACCTCGACGGAGATCGGCCCCCGGTGGTGGTGGCCAAGGGCACGGACGAGCTCGCGCTCCAGATCCGTCAGCTGGCGCTGCACCATGGGGTCGCTCAGTTCGAAGCGCCGCCCTTGGCTCGGGCGGTGTACTACACTACGGAGCTGGAAGAGACGATTCCGGAAGCGCTGTTCTTCCCCGTAGCCCAGGTCATTGCCTACGTCTTTAAGCTGGAGGCCTCCATGCGCGATGG
The DNA here is from genome assembly GCA_009919975.1 of Gammaproteobacteria bacterium. Lineage (GTDB taxonomy): Bacteria > Pseudomonadota > Gammaproteobacteria > Pseudomonadales > Azotimanducaceae > Salivita. Next base: position 8,345 of record RGAU01000083.1, on the reverse strand, counting down.
GAAGGTTCGGCGGCCCCGGCCCAAGGTGCCCGAGGGGTACCGCTTCTCCGTAGATGGCAGAGGATTAGCATCGTGAGTGATGTGCGCTTTGATGCGGAAGGGTTCTTTTACTCCGAGCTCGATCACGCGCGCTATCAGCGCGTGTACGAGGCGCTGGTGGATCATGGTCGCAGTGTTGCCCTCCTATCCCCCCTGTCTGCCCCCGTGGAACACTACGGAAAGCGCCTCCTGGCGGCGCTGCGGCGACGCCCCGACGTCATCCTTGAAACCTATACGCCCGGCGGCGCCGAGGCGCTGATCGAGCGCATGAACAAGCTCCTCGAGCCCTTTTCCCTGGATGAGGCTCGAGGAACCTCGGGGGAGGGCAGGGGGCCGCTGCACGTCATGGTGCTCCATGAGCTGGAGGGCCTGGAAGACGATGAGGCCATGCTCCTCGCTCGCTTGGCCCAGGATCTTCCCGGCGTGAAGGTCGCATTGCTATTTCTAGGCTATCGCCGGGCCCGCTTACCCGAGGTCCTTGAGCGGAGCTTTAGCAGCAGCCTTCGCTGCTGGAATATCCCCATTCTTGAGGAAGAGGCCCTTGTCGCTCTCGAGGGCGAGGCTGAACAGCTTGGCGTCGCCGAGGAGGTGTTGCCGGCGCTTACCGCCCTGCGGCGGGAGGTGCTTCTTCAGGCCCTGGCTGCGGCGGCCGAGGCGCCGGAGGCGGAAGATCGCCCCGGCCCGGCGGCTGGGGAGGCGAACAAAGCGCAGGAGCGTCTTCCGGAATCCTCAGGGTCACCGGATCGCGCCATCGCTCCCCAAGCCCTGCCCCTCGTTCGGTGGCCCTTCCTGCTCGCCGGGGGCGCGGTTCTCGTTGTTATGAGCCTCTGGTTCGGGGCCGGGGCAGGGGATTCCGCGCCGGCTCCGGAAGCGTCCCCGGCCTCAAGCTCCGCTGCCGAAGTGCCGACTGAATAAGGGACCGGTAGCGGAGGCGCCTGTGGCGGATAGTCCTTTCAACGTAGGGTCCGGTAAGCCCACCATCAGCCGCGTTCCTGAAGGAGGCGGCGGTGCCTTTCGCCCCCGTCCCGTCGCTGCGCCGACGCAAGGTCCGGGCCCCCAGCGGCTCTCACCGTTGCTCGCGCCGGAGGCGGCGCCAACGCGCAGCGTTGAGGCTGGGGAAGCGCCAAGGCCGGAATCGGCCCCCGCTGATGCGGGGGACGCTGCGCTGTGGAGCCGCATGGCGGCCATTGAGGCGCGGCGGCGAGCCGTCCAAGACCAGGCTCAGCGCTGGGCCAACGAAGGGATGAAGACCGATGGTTGATCAGGACAACAAGGACCCGGGAGAGGTACTGGCCGGGGCCACCCCGGCGCCTACCCCCGAAGCCCCCGCTACCCCCGCAGCGGAAGGCGCTGAGCCACCCCAGGGGGAGGCCCTCCCTCCGGAGGCTGCGGCGCCGGAAGCTCCGCCTCCGGAAGCGTCTTCCGCTCCCGAGCCTCCTGCCGACGGCGGGGCATCGTCTTTGTCCGCAGCGGCCGTAAGCGCCCTGCTCGATGCAGCAGAGACCGCCAACGACGTCGCCCAGGCCGCGGAGCGGATGGGGCAAAGCTTTCACGGGGGTATGACGGAGCTCAATACCCACCTGGGCGGAATCCAAAAGCTCAACAAAACCATCGTTTACGCCATGGGCGGGATCTTGTTTCTCGGGCTCCTGGTGTTTGTTTATATGGCGACCACCCTGACCGTTCGCCTATCGCGCCTGGATGCCACCCTTGAGGCGGTGGGAACGCGAGTCGTGAAGCAGGCGGCAGGTCTGCGGGAACTTGAGAGTATTCGGGAAGCCATGGGCGTCGTCGCGGAGACGCAGCGTGATCTTCTGATGGCCCAGGATCGGCTCACCATCTCCCTTCAGGACACCCAGCAGCGCTTAGAGTCCCTGCCCTCGACCGTGCCCTCGGCACTCGAGCCGCGCATCGATTCCGCCTTTGCAGAAGGTATGCTAGCCCTCAACGGCCGGGTAGATGCCCTGGGTAACGCGCTGGGCGCTCAGGACGCGGTGCTAAAGGGTACGACGGAGGCTCTTCAGGGCATGGCCAAGCGGGTGGCGGCGGTGGACGCCCAGACCCGCTCTCTCCTTCGCCTGGAAGCTGACGTGGAGGCGCTTGTGACCCTGACCCGAGAGCGCTATCTCGAAGCCCTTGAAGCCCAGCTGGAAATTGGGGATACGGGGCCTCGCCTTCGCTATCCGCCGCCGCGTCCCCTCGTGGGTGACGCTCCCATGGAGAACAAGCCGCTGACCGGGGAGGGTTCAACGCCATGAGTACACGCAGCCTAACGGGCATTGCGCTGTCCCTGGCAATGCTTGCGATCACCAGTCCCGCTGGCGCTGCGGATGTGAGCCGGGTGCTTCCCGCGCGCCTACCGAGCAGTTCTGGCCCCGCAGAGGCGGCCCTGACCCAGCTGCTCCAGGGATTCCGCACCCTCGAGGGTGAACTTAGCCGGAGGTCCATCGCCGGGGGACACTATCTCGTGCAGCCCGGGGATACGCTCGACGAAATTATCTTCTCGACCTTGGGCGACCTGCCGGTGCGCCACGAGGTGGTGCGGGACGCCTTCATCCAGGCGAATCCCCGGGCCTTTCGCCGGAAGAATCCGAACTACCTCCTGGCCGGCGTTGAACTGCGCGTTCCCAAGGCTGAGGACTTTCGCGCCGTGGTCTTCGATGATCCTCAGGCGGGTCAAACCATCGATCGCCGGCGCATGATTCGCTACCCCTAGCATGGCCCTGGGCCCGGAGCAGATTGGGGCTGTACCCCGACCTCTGCCCATTTTTCTGGAGGGGCGGGCCCTCGTACTGGCGCCTCCCGTGGCCCAGGAGCTGGGGCTACGCGCCGGGCAGGTCATTGAGCTGGTCAGCGCCCTGGTCGACGGCCGTGCCCGGCTGCTGTACGGGGATCGCGCCCTCCAGGTCTCTGGCCAGGCGCCCTTTCCCCCGGGGGACCGGCGAAGCTTTCGCCTTCGAAGCACGCCCCAGGGGCTCGCCCTCGATCCCGTTTCGGCGCCCTCCCGGGGCGCCCCCGGACCTGCCCCCAGCGCGATTCCCGGGGCCCCCGGGGCACCGCTCTTCAGTGGGCTTTTTCGCCAGCTTGCAGCGCCTAGCCTGACCCTCGCGCAGCAGGCACAGCGCATGGATGGGCTTTTCGCGCTCTCGGAGAAGGGGCCCCCGGAAGCGCAGTTGGCGCTGCCGAGACCAAGCCTTAGGGATCTCGATGGGTCGGTGCTGCGGGCGAGCCTGCTGCAGTCCGGGCTATTCCTCGAAGCTCAGCTGGCGGCGCGTCGCCCCGTCTCCCCCATGGATTTGAAGCGGGCGCTCTTGCGCGTGGGGCAGCTTGCCCCCGCGAATTCGGACCTGGCTCGGGTGACCGGTGAGGTGCTTTCGGGGCTTGAGCGGGCACAGGCTGAGGGCGTGGTGGCGACCCAGCGCCAGGACGTGAATTTAGCCTGGGTCCTGACCTTGCGGGACGGGCCGGCCGTGGCCCTGGAACTCCAGCGGGAGCAGGCGGAGCGCAGGGGGGCGGCGCCCCTTTGGGTGGTTCACGCGGCGACTACCCTGGACAGCCTTGGGCCCCTCTGGATGCGCACGCGCTTTTCCCTCGACGGGAAGGTGGGCTTCACGCTTTGGGCCCCTAAGCCAGGAACAGCGGAGCTGGCCCGGGGGGAGGAGGCGGGGCTCCAGGGCGAGCTCGCGGCCCTTCAGCTACGGCTTGAAAGTTTTGCCGTGCATGCCCACCCCCGCCAGGATCGGCCATGAGTGATGAAGTCCCAAAGGGTTCGGAGCGGCGAAGCGCTATCGCGCTGACCTACGAAGGGGTGTCGGCCCCCCGGGTGTCGGCCACGGGCGATGGGGCGCTCGCGGAGGCGATCATTCAGGAAGCCAAGGTTCAGGGGGTCTTCGTGACTCGTGATCCGGCCCTCGCCTCGGCCCTTTCCCAGCTGCGCCTCGACGAAGAAATTCCCGACGAGCTCTTTACGGCCGTTGCGATTGTCCTGTCCTGGGCCTACTGGCTTAGGGGCCTTGCGCCGCCCGAAGGCTAGCGCTCCCCCGCTTCCTCCGGCAGAACGCCTGCGGCCTCTTCTCTGGGGGAGGCTTCCTCGCCGGTGTAGCCGAGGAGCTTCTCTGAGTAGGGCCGACGAAGATCGAGCCCCGTGCGGCCATAGAGAATTTCCGTTACATCATCCAGAGCGTCCGCAAGCTCCGCTGCCGCCTCGCTATTGCTGCGAGCCCCCAGGCCGTGGAGCGTCTGAGCGTGGTTCGCGGGAATAAAGGAGGCGACGGAGCCCCGGAGGGTTTCGATGGTGGCCGGGCTCGGGGGGAGGGGCTTGCCGCTTTTCCCCGCTTGGAAAAGCTGTTCGATGTGCTTGCCCAGCACCACCTCGTAGCGAGGACGAAGCGCATGGAAGGTATCCGCCGTCCAACCCTCTATGGGCTTTCCGTTCATGCCGTCCCACAGCTGCTGCCCCGTCAAACTTCCGAAATGCGTATCCCCATTGCCCGCCGGGGCTTCCCGCTCCATGCCGAAGGAGGGGAGGTTGAGGGTCATTTTCTCGAGGGCCATGAGGCGGTCGACGACGTACACCAAGAGCACGAGGATCAGCGCCAGGGCGATCAGGATGATCAAGAGGAGCGTTGTTTCCATGGCTTAACGATCTCCCGGTGGCCCGATCCGAGGGGCTTATCCCCTAGGGGCGAGGCGGCTCCTGCGGGTCGGCCTCGTCTCCGTCCTCTTCTCCTTCTTCTGCGGTGATTTCATCGCGGAGAAAGCGAAGGGCCTCGAAGGGTGGGTCCACCTGCAGCGTGGCGCAGACCTCGTCGGCGAGGGCCTGCATGTAGTCGATGGCTTGCTTGGCGTCGATTTCAACGCGCTGGTAGCGGCGCCCGAGGTCAAAGGCGCGATCGGCGAATTCCTGAGGAAGAAAGGCCATGACTTCGTGGTCGAAGGCCGGGACCGTGCCAAAGGCCCGGGCCTTCGGCGCCTCGGGCTGGGGTTTCCCGTTATTAATGGCCACGATCACGGCCTGCTCGTGCCGTTCCGTACGCTGGGCCCCATCCACGAAGGTCTTATCGAGGAGGGCCTTGCAGCGTAGGGCCACGCGGCTGCGGATACGTCGCACCGACCCCGGCGCGTCCGGGTCCGAGGCGATTTCAAAATCGCGCTTGGCGGCGACCATCGCCTCCTTCTGCGTATCCTTGGATCGTCCAAACAGTGCCATGGGAAGCTGTTCCTAACCGTTAGGCCGCTGAGTTTAGCACGCAATGATTTTGCGGAGCTTTGCAGCGCTTGCGGTCAGCAACTGGCTGACCCGCGATTCGGAAACGCCAATGATGGCCCCCACTTCCTTCAAATTGAGTTCCTCCACGTAGTAGAGCTGGAGGATGAGCTGATCGCGCTCCGGGAGGGAAGCGACGGCCTCCTCCAGGGCCTCAAGCCCCTCCTGATCGGCAACGAGCATGGAGGGATCGAGTTCGGGCGCGGCCGTCACCCCCTCTACCTCCTGCTCGACGTCGTCGTAGGCGAGGGTTTGAAAGCGGTGCGCGTGGGTTCGCTCGTTCTGAAATTCTTCGTCCGAGAGTCCCAGCTCGGCGGCGACCTCGGCCTGAGTGGGCTCGCGCCCAAGGGTTGCGGCAAGGCGCTTACTGGCTTCCCCATGGGCCTTGAGGTTCGCCACGGCACTTCGGGGAATATCCGACATGCGCCGAATTTCATCGATCATGGCCCCGCGAATGCGCTGCCGTACGAAGGCGTCAAAGGGGATCCCCTTGCTAGCATCGAAGGCTTTCTCCGCCTCCAGTAGGCCGATGATGCCGTATTGCACGAGGTCGTCGACCTCGACGAAATCCGGCACCCGGGCCTTCAGGTGAACCGCGACCTTGCGCACCAGGCGCAGCTGCGCCAAGCGATTCTCGTCGCTCGACCCCTGCTGAATGCTTTCGTATTCCGAGGCGTCCCGCATTAGGCCAGCACCGTCCCTGTGAGCTGTCGTTCGAAGAAGAACTGCGTATCGCCGCTTAGGGGGCCGAGCTTTGTTGCATAGAGATGTTCCGCCAGGTGACGAATGTCCGTCAGGGCCTGGGAGGAGGGGGCGAGGGCAATAAGCGGCTGCTGCCGCCGCTGGGCCTCGCTCATCCAGCTGTCCTGGCGAACGACGCCCCCGAGGCGGATGCCCTGGCCGAAGAAGCGCTCGCATACGCTGGAAAAATGCGCGTGGAGCCGCTCCCCTTCGCTGTGGCTTGCGACCCCATTGGGAACCAGGGCCATGCTATTGAGCGAGAGGTCCTCGGCGAGCACCTTCACCAGGCCATAGGCGTCGGCGATGCTGCTGAACTCGTCCTTCATGACAATCACCTGCTGCTGGCAGGCTTTGAGGAAGGTCAGCACAGACGGGGAGATTCCCGCTGCAATGTCGACGATCATGACGTCCACGGGGCGTTCGAGGGCGGAAAAGGCCCGAATGATGTGGTGAGTCATGGCTTCATCGAGCGCGCCCAGCGATTTCACTCCCGAGGCGCCGGGAACCAGATGCAAATGGGGCCGCACCTGGACCAGGATTTCTTCAAGGGACGCCTTCCCCTCGAGCACGTGTCCCATGTGCTTCGGGACGCTACACCCCAGGAGGATTTGGCTATTGGCGAGGCCCATGTCGGCATCGAGGAGGAGGGTGCGTAGGCCTTCCTCGGCGAACAGGGTCGCCAAGGTGACCGCAATGGAGGTTTTGCCAACGCCCCCCTTGCCGCTGGCCACGCCGATCACCCGTGGCTGGGCACTGCCTTTGCCCATGAGGCCCATATTTCCCCCGTAGCTAACCGTGAAGGGCGAGGGGCCAGGCGCTGGCCGCTCCCGCTTCCGGCTGTTGTGGCGCTTGGTCCTTTGCCGCCCAGGCGGCCATGAGGGTGAGGGAAGCTTCTTGGCCTTCGCGAAGACCCACCTCATCCCCGTGCAGAACGGAAACGCTCTTTCCGGCCTTCAGCATCGTAGCGACAAAGTGCTCCAAGGGCACGTCCTTGTGGAACTGGTGGAGCATAACCGTGTCGGTCTCGGAGCCGCCGAGGAGGGCCTTCAGAAAGGGCGAGGTTAGGCGGTCGGCGGGGAGGATCTGATGCCGGGGCACGGCTTTTAAGGCGGGGAGGCGGCGAAGGGCATCTGCCTCTTCCCCGGAGGCGGGGAGGAGTAAGCGTAAGCGCTGCCCCAAGCCCTCGCTAGCCAGGAGGCTTGCAAGCTGAGCGCCGTCGCGGGCGCGAAGAACTTGCAGGCCTTCGTTTAGGGCCGCTTGCGCCACCTGGCGCCAGTGCCCGTCCTCCTGCCCGATGGCAATGATAAGGGTCGATCCGCTTCCGTGCCGAGCTTCCCCCTGGGCCGCAAGTCGTGCGGCCAGGGATGCCTGCACCCGGGGATCCTCCGCACGCAGGATGTGGATGCCCTCTAGGGGATGGACGGCCTCCGGCGCCGTGAGCAGCTGTGCGAGCCACTGTGCTTGAGCGCTCGTCCCTTCGCTCAGCTTCGGGAGCGGTGCAAGGCCGCCCTCCGTCATGCGCTCCAATACGGCAGGAATCGCACTTTCAGGAATGCCCAGCGCTTCCAGCCGGTCCCGGTCCTGGGACTGAACCTGTTCCTGGCGCTCGGCCTTAAGCGTTCCGACCTCGGAACGAAGGCGCGCAAGCTCTTCATGGATCGCGGCTAGCAGGGCGAGGCCCTCATCGGAAGCGCCCACGGAAGGGGCGGCGGCCAAGATGGGGGGCGCAGGGCTCTGAGGCTCGGTCGGAAGGGTCCGGTGTTTCAGGGCACGCTGCACGTCCTGCTGGGTGATTTGCCCGCCCTTGCCCGTCCCCGAGATGCCTCCAAGGGCAAGTTTTTTGCTCCGGGCCAGCTTGCGCGCGGCGACGGTGGCATCGATGGCCTTAAATCTTTGCCTGGGTAGGGGCGCCTCCGGCGCGGACTCGCAGATCGTCGCGGCCGACCTCACCGCCGGTGCCAAGGTTTCTTCCTTCGGGTCAGGGAAGGTTCCGGGGGTCAGTTGTGCTTCGAAGGCCGCCTTGAAGGCCTTGCCGCCCTTGATCTGCTCAGCCGATTCCTTGGCCTGAGGCGCCTTCGGCTCCGCGAGGGCCACGGGGGCCTCCGGCGCGACGACGGCTGTAGCATCCGCCGCTTCCGTGGCGACGATGATCTCTGTGCGGTCATTCTTAAGACGACGGGTTGAGATCACCAGGGCATCAGGTCCGTAGAGGCGCAGGGCCTCGGCGGTGGCCTTACTGGCATCGGGGGCGACGATACGATGGAGTTCCATAGCTTATTCCGTCCGTTGCGCATCGACG
>RGAU01000082.1 GCA_009919975.1 Gammaproteobacteria bacterium | reverse complement strand
CTCGTCGTTCTCTGCGTAGAGGTCTTTCAGGGACGGATCGCGGTCCGTGCGCAGGGTGAGCCCCGCGGCCTCGTTTTTAGCGCCAAAGCGATAAACGGGCTCGGCCTGCTGCTGAGCGCGCTCCCAGGCTTTTTCGATTTCCGGGTCGCTGGTATCCAGGCGCATCTTCACCACCCGGTCGAGGCTGATATCGACGTGATCCGTGGAGTAGAACCAGCCGCGCCAGAACCAGTCGAGGTCGACCCCGGAGGCCTCTTCGAGGGTGCGGAAGAGGTCATAGGGGGTGGGGCGCTTGAACTTCCAGCGCTGGGCATATTCGCGGAAGGCGAAATCGAAAAGCTCCCGGCCAAGGATCGTTTCTCGGAGGATGTTCAGCGCCGTCGCCGGCTTGGCGTAGGCGTTATTGCCGAACTGAAAGATCGATTCAGAGTTGGTCATGATGGGCACCTGACGGCTGCTCGTCATGTAGTCCGTGATATAGCGGGGGTCGCCGCGGTCTGAACGCATGCCCTCGCCCCACTCCATCTCCGCTAAATGCTGGAGGAAGGTGTTGATGCCTTCGTCCATCCAGGTCCATTGGCGCTCGTCGCTGTTGACGGTCATGGGGAAGTAGATATGGCCGATCTCGTGGATGACCACCCCAATGAGAAATTCCTTCTCCCCCCGGGAGTAGGTGCGGTCACCGTCCTTGTGGGGATCGGTGCGGGGGCCGTTGAAGGTGATCATGGGGTATTCCATGCCGCCGACGGGTCCGTTCACGGACTGGGCCGTGGGGTAGGGGTAGGGGAAGCTGTAGCGGGAGTACACCTCCATGGTGTGGATCACCGACTCCGTGGAGTAGCGGGACCAAAGGGGCTCCCCTTCCTTCGGATAGAAGGACATGGCCATGACCCGATCCGGGGCCACGCCTTCGCCGTCTTGGGCGTAGCCCTGGGCATCCCAAATGAACTTACGGGAGCTGGCCCAGGCGAAATCGCGGACGTTATCGGCCTTGAAGCGCCAGGTACGCGCCGCCGTGGCGCGTTGCCCTTCCTTCGCCAGGGCTTCCTCGGCGGTGACAATGAACACCGGGTCCTCGGCGGTTTCCGCCGCTTTCATGCGGGCCCGCTCTTCGTCGCTCATGACGTCCCGGGGATTCTGAAGCACGCCCGTGGCGGCCACAACGTGGTCCTCGGGCACCGTAATGGCGACTTCGTAGTTACCGAACTCCAGGGTGAACTCCCCGTTTCCGAGGAAGGCCTTGTTGTGCCAGCCCTCGTAATCGGAGAAAGCCGCCAGCCGCGGATACCACTGAGCCAGCAGGAAGATGTCGTTGCCGTCTTCTGCGAAGTGCTCAAAGCCGGCCCGGCCGCCGGTGGCGTTCGTTTCTTGGATGTTGAAGGCCCACTGAATGCGGACTTCCGTTTCCTTGCCCGGGGCGAGGGGCTTTCCATGAACTGCTCGCGGCGTAGGGTGCGGTAGGTAATGCGGTCTTTCTCGCCGAAGGTGCGCGTCAGGCTGTCGTCAGAATCGGGACGAAACCGGTTCTGGTCCATCTGGAACCAAAGGTAGGCCAAGGCTTCCGGGCTATTGTTGTGGTAACGAATCCGCGCTTCCCCTTCGATGCGCCGGCCCTCTTCAAGCAGGTGCACGTCGATGTCGTAGTCCACTTGCTGCTGCCAATAGGCCGGCCCCGGGGCGCCGGTGGCGCTGCGGGTGGCCGTGGGCGTGGGCCAGCTCTCATCGAGCTGCCGGAACTTATCCTCGAAATCGTTCTTGGTTTGAGCAATCTGGCCGTAAGCCGGGGCGAGGGCTAGGGCAAGCACAAGCAAGGAAAGGTGACGCAGGATCGAAGGCATGGGGAGCTCCGGTGTGCGGACGAGTGCGCCCCCGAGGCGGGGGCGAAGGAAACGCTAAGGATAGGGTTTTTGAGTCCCTAGGCCCAGGGGGCGAGGGATGCGCGGGCGCCGCGGTGGGCCAAAAGGCTGCCCATCATGAAACCGAAGAATGACAGCAGCACCCAAGCGGGAATGCTCAGGCTGAGAAAGGTCCAGGTGACTTCGGCGCAGTTTCCCGTGCCCATGACCATGGCCTTCAGTACGTCGCTTAAGGGGAAGACCTCGAGCATGTAATCGAGGCCCGGGCCGCAGGCCGGCACCTCATCCGCGGGAAGGCTTTGAAGCCACAGCTGGCGGAGGGAAAAGCCGCTGCCGATGATCGCCGCTCCGCCCGTCGCCAGGGCCCAGCGCGCCAAGCCCCGCCCGTGAAGGGCAGCCCCCAGGGCCAGAACCCCCACGATCACCACCCAGATGCGCTGCATCATGCAAAGGGGGCACGGATCGAGCAGATAGACGTACTCCAGATAGAGGGCGAAGGCCATAAGCCCGGCGCTTGCCAGGGCCATGGCCAGGAAGAGGGCGCGGGGCGCCAGCAGCGTGCTCATAGGTCCACCACTACCTTACCAATAGCTTCCCGGTCCATGAGGGCGCGAAGGGCCTTGCTCCCCTCGGCCAGCGGATAGCGCGCGCTGATCTTCGGCCGAATGGCGCCGCTGGCCCACAGGGCGTTCAGCTCCCGCCAGTTTTCTGCGTCCGCCGCTCGCTCCCGGCCCGTGAAGGCGCCGTAGAACACCCCAACCACCTGGCAGCCCTTCAAAAGAATGAGGTTGATGGGCGCCTTGGGGATGTCTCCCCCGACGAAACCCACCACGAGGATGCGCCCGTTCCAGGCCACGGAGCGCAGGCACTGATCGAAAAGGGGGCCACCCACGGGGTCGTAAATGACGTCGGCCCCACGGCCATCGGTGAGGGCCTTCACCTTTTCCTTGAGGTCGCCGTCGCTGTAGTCGATGACCTCGTCGGCGCCGGCCTCTAGGGCGGCTTGGCGCTTCGCTTCCGTGCTGGCCGCGGCCAGCACCCGTGCGCCCATGGCCTTCCCCAGCTCCACCGCTGCTAGACCCACGCCCCCGGCGGCCCCGAGTACCAGGAGCGTTTCCCCGGGCTTCAGCTGCCCTCGTTGCTTCAAGGCGTGATAGCTCGTGCCGTAGGTGGTATTCCAGGCCGCGGCGACGGCCAAGGGCATGGTGCTGGCGACCTTGCGCAGGCCCGCGGCATTGACGATCAGGGCCTCCGCCAGGGCGCCGTGGCCGGAGCCTCCGGCGACCCGGTCGCCCACAGCTACAGAGGTCACGCCTTCGCCAATGGCGTTGACCACGCCAGAGAATTCCCCGCCGGGGGCAAAGGGGAAGGGGGGCTTCACCTGATATTTGCCCTCAATCATGAGGCAGTCCGGGAAATTAATGCCCACATGGCGCACGGCCACTCGCACCTCCCCGGGCCCCGGAGTCGGCTCGGGGAGATCCTCCAGCACGAGGCTTTCCGGGGTCCCTTCCTGTTTGCATAGCAGCGCCTTCATGGAGCGTTCTCCGAGCCGAGGGGTTAAGGGGTCAGTGTAGCGTCCCCGCCCGGGAACCGGGAGGGATCGGCGAGCCAGGCGGCGCAGGCCGCCTCGAGGGCCGGGAAGCGGTCCTCAAAGATGGCGGCAATGGTGTCCCGGTGGGGCTCGAGGGCCGGGGCGAGATCGCCCAGGGCCAAAAGTCGCGGTCGCCGCCGGGCGATGCCCCTTAGGGTGCGTTCCACCGCCGGCCAATGGGCGTAGGCGGGTAGCACCGCGTGGGTGTCGAGGGCCGCGAGTAGCTGCTGCGCCGGGGCGGGCATGGCGTGTCGCAGCGCTTTGAGATCGCCTAGGGCCTCGGTGCTAAAGGCTTCTAGGATGTGGCCGGTGAGGGCCTCAAAGCGCCGGGCCAGGCAATGGTCAAAAATCACATCTAAGGCTATGGGCATGTAACGCCGAAGGTGCGCAGGCGCCAAGGCCTTCAGGGCCCGGAAACCAGGATCGCTGTCCGTGAGGCGATCGATATAGCGATGGAGCGCAAGGCCCCGGGCGAGGCCCGGAGCATGGGGGCCGGGGAGGGGGCCGGGAAGAAAGTCTCCAAGGAAGGCGCCAAGGCGGAGGTCTTGATCGGGCCCCGCCAGTACCAGGTGGGCCAGGGTGTTCAAGCGGTGCCGTGGGGCGGCAGCAGCGGTTGCTCCATGTAGGCCTTGCGGTAGGCGGCAAAGCTTTCCCGATCCTGTGCCTCGATGGTCGCTTGGGCCGCGTGGGACTCCTTGGCCACGGCGGCCTGGGCCGCTTCTTCCTCGGTGCTTAGGGGCAGGCTTTGAAGCGTTTCCCGGTGCTGATCGCTGAGGGCCTGGGTGAGTGCCAGGAAGCTGTCGCCCTCCCGGCGCATTTCCGCCAGCACGGCGGCGCTTGGCGTGCAGTCGGGATCGGAAAGGGCCTGGGCGGCCCGAGCGAGGGCGTCCCGGTGGGCCGTGGTGCCCTGGCTCCGATCCAACGCCTCGGCGATGGGCGCCGCGGCCGCCAGCAGGGGGGCGCCGAGAGCGGCCAGCGAGCCTTCCCCTGCGGCGGTGGTTAGGCGTAGGGCTGGGTCGCGCCCGCGTTCCACCACGGCTCGGTGCATTTGAGCCAGCTGGTCGATTTCCGCTGGGCTGTCCTCGGGGCTGGGCAGCAGAAGGCACAGCAGGAGGAAGGTGTCGAGAAAGTGAATCGTGGGGGCGTCGATGCCCAGGGGCAGGAAGGGGTTCAGATCCAGGCAGCGCACCTCGACATATTCCACCCCGCGCTCGCCCAGGGCGTGGAGCGCGCGCTCCCCGGGGCGAATGCTGCGCTTGGGGCGAATGGTGCCGTAGAACTCGTTTTCGATCTGGAGCAGGCTCGTGGAGAGCTGAACGAATTCCCCGCTCTGCTCAAGGCCAAAGGCCTCGTAGGGGCCGTAGGGGCGAGTGAGCGCCCCCTGGAGCGTTTGCGCATAGGGGGCCAGGCCGTTGTAGGACACCTTGAGGGTCGCCTGGGCATCGCTTTGATAGCCCAGGCCGCCCATGCGAAGGGTCGTGGCATGGGGCAGGAGCAGCGTGTCCTTGCCGCGCTTTTCCAACTGATGGGGCCGGCCCTGAAGGAAGCCTTCGAACACCGCCGGGGAGGCCCCAAACAAATACAACAGCAACCAGGAGTGGCGACGGAAGTTGCGAATGAGGTCGAAGTAGCGGCGGGTGCGATAGGCCTGGCTGGCCGTCCCCTCTCCCTCCTGCTCCCCGAGCCAATGCCACAGGGCCTCGGACAGGGAAAAGTTGTAGTGGATTCCCGAGATCGTCTGCATGGTGCGGCCATAGCGGAGCCCCAGGCCCCGGCGATAGACCGTTTTGGCCATGCCGACGTTGGAGGTGCCATAGCGACCCACGGGAATCGCGCTGTCTTCTGGCAGCCGCCCGGGCATGCTCGAGGCCCACAGCCGCTCTTCGCCAAGGCAGTGCACCACGAAGCGGTGCGTTGCCTGAAGCTGGGTCAGCGTGTCTGCGGCCGAGGGGGACACCCCGGTGATCAGCTCCAGCTGGGCCTCGGAGAAATCCGTGGTGATGGTGGGGTGAGTCAGGGGCGAGCCCAGGCAAACCGGGTGGGGGGTCGTCGCTAGGCGGCTGCTCCCGTCAACCCGAAGACTTTCCTTCTCGATCCCCCGTAGGAGCTGACGCAGGCCCTCGTCGGCAGCGCCCTGGGCTAGGGCGTGCTCCAGCGCCGTTGATAGTGCGATCACCCTAGTCCCCCAGCTGGTCGCGGGCCCGTGCGCGCGGGCGCAGGAGCTCGGCGGGCGCAGCGCGCTCGTGGAGGCGAGAGGGTAGCAGCACGGGCGGCGGCTGGGGAGCCTGGCCTCGGCGTCCTAGGCGACGCTGGGCCCGGCGCTCCGGATGGCCTCGGATACCTCAAAGCGTTCGAAGTTCTTGGCGAACTTCTCGGCGAGGGCGCGGGCGGCGGCATCGTAAGCGGCGGGGTCGGCCCAGGTGTCCCGGGGGTTCAGAAGATCGCTGGGGACCCCAGGCACGGCCTTGGGCACGGCGAGATTCAGGGAGGGCAGGGCCACGGTCTCTACCCCTTCCAGGGCGCCGCTTTGAATGGCGCTGACCACGGCCCGGGTGACGGGAATGGGGAAGCGCTTACCGACGCCGTAGCCACCGCCGGTCCAGCCCGTATTCACCAAATACACCTTCGCCCCGAAGGCTTCGATGCGCTTGATGAGCAGGTCGGCGTAGACCCCCGCGGGGCGTGGGAAGAAGGGCGCGCCGAAGCAGGTGGAGAAGGTGGCGCGGTAGGCCTCCGTGGAGCCCACCTCCGTGGATCCGACGGCCGCGGTGTAGCCGGAGAGGAAGTGATAGGCCGCCGCCTCCTTGGACAGGATGGACACGGGCGGCAGCACGCCGGATACGTCGCAGGTCAGGAAGATAATGGCCTTCGGTTCCCCGGCCCGGTTTTCCTCGGCGCGGAGCTCGATATGTTCTCGGGGATAGCAGGCCCGGGAGTTTTCCGTCAGCGTGGTGTCGGCGTAATCCGCCGTCCGCGTGACCGGATCGATCATGACGTTCTCGATGATGCTGCCGAAGCGAATCGCATCCCAGATCACCGGCTCGTTTCCCCGGGTCAGGTTGATGCACTTGGCGTAGCAGCCGCCTTCGATGTTGAAGACCGTGCCTTCCCCCCAGCCGTGCTCATCATCGCCGATGAGCAGGCGCGTGGGATCGGCGGAAAGGGTGGTCTTCCCCGTGCCGGACAGGCCGAAGAACAGGCAGACGTCCCCCTTCTCGTCGACGTTGGCCGCGCAGTGCATGGGCAGCACGTCCTTCTCGGGAAGGAGGTAGTTCTGCACCGCGAACATGGATTTCTTCATTTCCCCGGCATAGCGCATGCCCGCCAGAAGCACCTTGCGCTCGGCGAAGTTCAGGATGACGGCACCTTCGGAATTCGTCCCATCCCGCTCCGGGTCGCACACAAAGCCCGGGGCGTTGAGGATTTGCCAGGGGGCGCGATCCGCGGGGTTATAGGATTCGGGGCGGATGAATAGCAGGCGGGCAAAAAGATTGTGCCACGCCGTCTCCGTGGTGACTTCGATGGGGATGTAGTGCTCGGGGTCGGCGCCCACGTGTAGGGTCGACACGAAGCGCTCCTGCTCACCGATATAGGCACTAACCCGATCCCAGAGGGCACTGAAGCGATCGGCGTCGAAGGGGCGATTCACCGCGCCCCAGTCGATGGAGGCCTCGCTGCTTGGTTCCCGCACAATGAAACGATCCGCCGGGGAGCGGCCGGTACGCGCACCGGTTTTGACCACCAGGGCGCCCGTATCCGCGAAGCTCCCCTCGCCGCGCTGCACCGCCAGCTCGACCAGTTCGGCCTCACCGCCGCGTTTGCGGTGTTCGTATCCATTGCCATAGGGGACCTCATGCTGATTCGCCGGCGAAGCCGCGGGGAAGTGTTCGGACCGGGATGACCTCTCGCCGGGGGCGACCGCTCTGCACCCCGGTGGGCGCGCAGTATGCCAGAGGCCCCGGGCCCTTGGCGAGGGTCTCCCGGCCCGGGGGCGCTAGTGGGGCCCCGAGGCCTTCGGCGCCGCGGACTGGTTCAGGAGGGCGAAGTCGATGGGGTCGAAGCGGTAGCGCGCTTGGCAAAATTGGCAGGTCATGAGGATTTCCCCGTCCTCCCGAAGTATCTCTTCGAGGGTGTCGGGGGCCATGGCGGCGAGGGTTTCCTGGGTGCGCTCCCGGGAACAGGTACATTCAAAGGCCAGGGGACGAGGGGGGTGGAGACGAATATCGTCCTCCGGGAACAGGCGCTTGAGCAGCGTCTGGGCATCGAGTTCGGCGAGTTCCTGATCCTTCACCGTGCTCGCCATGATGGCCAGGCGCTCGAAGCCTTCAGACCCGCAATCGCCCCCCGGAAGGGCTTGGAGTAGAAGGCCCTGCACCCCGTGGGTGGTGCTGAGCCAGAGGCGGGTGGGGAGCTGCTCGCTTTGCTCGAAATAGCGTTCCACCGCATCGGCGAGGTGATCGCCCCCGAGGCGCACGATGCCCTGGTGGGGCTCCCCCTTGGGAGGGCGTAGCGTCAGGGTAAGAAGCCCCTCCCCAAGATGGTTGAGGGGCGCAGCGATAGGCGGGAGGGCCGCATCATCGTCCCGAAAGCGGACGATGCCCCGAAGGGCGCGGGTTTCCCGCACCTCCGCCATGACTGCCCGAAGGGCGCCGTCCCCGGCGGCCTGGAGCGTCAGCGTGCCAGGGTACTTCAGGGTCCCGGACAGGAGCGCAGCGGCGGCCAAAGCCTCGCCCAGGAGCGCGGCGGCGGCGCTGGGGTAGGGGTGAAGGGCGCAGAGTGCGGCCCAGGTTTGGTCTAAGCGCACATACTCACCGCGAATGCCAAGGGCCTCGAAGTGAAAGCGCTGCCCGATATCGTTTTGCACCATGCTGTTCTTTCCTATCCTGTCTTTGGGCAGCTGGGGCCCAGGGCGCCCTAGCCGTCTTCCGCGCCGCCGCGCTTAAGCGCTTCGAGGGCGCGTCGATCATCCCGGTCCGGGCGCCCTAGGGGGTGGCTGATGGCCAGTCGATGGGCCCGCCGGGTGGCCGCCGCGGCCTCCCGGGCGGCGATGCTTTCCGCCGATTCCTCATAGAGGGTGGCGGCCCGGGTGGCATCTCCGCGGTGATCCTCAAGGCCACGCACCGTGACGGCTTTTTCGTCGAAGCCCTGGCGGATGGTGAGCTGATCTCCGACGGCGACGGTTTTCGCCGCCTTCGCGCGCTGACCATTGCAGTGCACCTTCCCCCCTTCGATGGCGGCCTTGGCCTTGGCACGGGTCCGGAAGAAGCGCGCGGCCCAAAGCCATTTGTCTAAGCGTACGGCGTCGGCCATGGCACTCTCGGCGGGTGGGGGACAGCCGGAGCAGCCCCGGCAGGCTGCTATGCTAGCGCGGTCAAGGAGGGAAAGGCGATGAAGCTGCCGAAGATCTTAGCCCGCGAAGAGGTGGCCCGGTCCGCGCTCTTTCGCATCGAAGCGCTTGAGCTTGAGTTCTCCAACGGGGTTCAGCGGCGCTACGAGCGCCTCCCGGATACGGGGCATCGGGCGGTGATGCTCATCCCCCTCACGGAGGGCGGTGAGGTGCTGCTGATTCGAGAGTACATGGCGGGCTTTCATGACTACCGCCTGACCCTTCCCAAGGGTTCCGTGGATGCGGGGGAATCGCTCCTCGAGGCGGCGCAGCGGGAGCTACGGGAGGAGGTGGGGATGTGTGCCGAAACGCTCACCCCTCTGAAAACCCTCTCCGTCGCCCCGGGGCACATGGGGTTCACCATTACCGCGGTGCTGGCGGAAGGGCTCACCCCCGATCCGCTCCCGGGGGATGAACCGGAACCGCTCACCGTGGTGCCCTGGCCCGTGGCCTCCCTGCCCGCGCTCTACGCCCTAGAGGATTTTGATGAGGCTCGGGCGATCGCGGCCCTGCAGCTGGCCGCCCTCCATCTGGAAGCGCGGGACCGGTGAGCGCGCCCGTCCCCTTCTCTGATGCTTGGTTTGACGCCCTTGTGGCCCTGGTCTTTGAGGCCGGGGACGCTATTCGGGCCGTGGCCGAAGGGGGGCAGCTGGCGGTGGAGGAAAAGGCCGATGCCTCGCCCGTCACGGCGGCGGATCACGCCGCGGAAGCGATTCTTTCTGCGGGCCTTCGGCGCCTGACGCCGACTTGGCCTCAGCGCTCGGAGGAGCAAACCCCGCCGGCCCCGGCGCAGCGCGCTCAGTGGTCGCGGTTTTGGCTTATCGACCCCCTCGATGGCACCAAGGAGTTCCTGGCCGGCAATGGCGAATACACGGTCAATGTGGCGCTCATCGAGGACGGTCGTCCCGTGCTCGGGCTGGTGGGGGTGCCGGGGCAGGGCCGGGTCTACCTGGGCTGGGTGCCGGCGCAGCGAGCCCTGTGCATCACCGCCCAGGGGCATCGAACAGTGCTCCGTACCCGCCCCTGCGCAACGCCACCGGTGGTGGTGGCGTCCCGCCGCCATCGCGGCGAGGCCCTGGAGTCCCTGCTGCACGCCCTTGGGGAAGCGGCGCCGGGCCTGCAGACCCGCGCCGTGGGCAGTGCCCTGAAGCTGGTGGTGCTGGCGGCGGGGCAGGCGGACGCTTACCCCCGCCGGGGTCCCTGTAGCGAATGGGATATCGCCGCCGGGGAAGCGGTGTTGCTCGCGGCCGGGGGGCAGCTTCTCACCTTTGAAGGCGCACCCCTGCGCTACAACAAGCTTGAGAGTGATCTAAACCCGGACTTCTGGGCCGTGGGGGACCCGGCGGGCCCCCTGGCAACGGTGCT
>RGAU01000081.1 GCA_009919975.1 Gammaproteobacteria bacterium | reverse complement strand
CGTGAACTGCACCTTCTGCCATAACACACGGGCTATGGCCGATTGGACGCAAAGCACGCCGCAGCGGGTCACCGCATGGTACGGCATCGAGATGGCTCGGGACCTCAACGTGGATTATCTCGACCCGCTTCAGCCGGTGTACCCCGAGCATCGCCTCGGGAGCCTGGGTGATGCGCCGAAGGCGAATTGCGCAACCTGTCACCAGGGCGTCAATAAGCCACTGTACGGCGCAGCGATGGTGAAGGACTTCCCGTCTTTGACGGTGGAGGCTAGCACCAACGCCATGGGTCAGGTGTCTTCGGAAGCGGCTTCGGCCGTTGCCACGAGCGAGGCGGTTGATCGCGAAGAAGCCGAGGGGATCTAGGTCCCCGGGGGGCGGCCCTCGGGCCGCCTTCCTTACATTGACGGGCGATCCTAAGCCCCGGGGGGCGTAGCTCCTCGGGGCTTTTTTATGGGAGTGCAGATTTTTGGGAGGCGGCTCTAGGGGGCCATCCAGCGTTGCCACTGATCCCAACTATGGAAGGCAAGGGCCATCAGAAGGGTGGCCATCAGCGCCGGAGCCGGGGCCTCTAGCTGAGCGAGGAGCGCGGTTAAGAGAAGGCTGCCGCCGGCGCCGGCGTTCGCAATTAAGCTCGCACTTGTTGGGGCCCGAGCAAGGCTGCGGCGAAGCCGTAGCAAGACGAGCAGTTCAAGGGCCAGCACCGCCAGGGCAAACTCCAGCAAAACTCCGTTAAGGGCCTGCTCTTCCAGCCAGGCTAGCATCTAAACCCCGGCCCCACTTGAGGAGGGGGCCTCTTTCTCTCTATCGCGCTCTGCGCTGCCGAAGCCAAATAGGTGAGCGAGATCCCGGAAGAAAATGCGCACGTGGGCCACGGGGCGGGCTCGCACGAGCCGCTTGTGCATGTAGGCCTGCCAAGTGAGGTACTGCACGTCGGGGTCAGCGCACATACTGACGAAGCGTTCGCGACGGGCGTCGGTGCCGTACCAGAAACGCTGCATGAGACCCAGAATCCAGAACACTCGCCCGTGATCCTTCATAAAGCGCTTCCGCGCTTTCTTTAGCGGGGCTGCGTTTCCGAGGGCGAGGGCTTCCGCCACCGCTTCCGCGGCCAGCTGGCCCCCAAGCATGGCGTAGTAAATCCCTTCGCCGGAAGCGGGAGCGACCACCCCGGCGGCATCCCCGGCCAGCAGGACATTGCGGCCGTCATCCCACCGGGGCAGGGGCTTCAGGGGAATGGGCGCGCCTTCCCGACGCAGCGTTGGACCGGTGAAGCCGAGGGCCTCGCGAAAGCGGCCCACGCTATCGCGGATGGAGAAGCCCTTTTCTGCCGTGCCCGTGCCGATGCTAAGCGTGGTGCCGTGGGGAAAGATCCAGCTGTAGAAGTCCGGGGAGAGGTCGTGGCGGTAGTAAATATCGCAGCGGGTGCCATCAATGCCTCGCGGGGTTTCGATGATTTCGTGGTAAGCCGCGACGAAGCGGCCCCGGTGGGCGCCGGGGATGCGCGCTTGGGCAACCGCGGAGTTCGCGCCATCGGCGCCGATGAGATAGCGGGCGATCGCCGTTTCCTCTGAGGCGCTGGTGCTTCGCTTGCCCCGGCCCGAGGCCTTAAAGGTCAGGCGGACGTTCTCCCCGTCTTGGCTTAGGCTCTTGAACGTGCCCTCTATCACCGTGGCGCCGGCGGCGCCGGCCCGGGCGCGGAGGTAGGGATCGAAGGATTCCCGATCGACCAGCGCGACATAGCCATTCTCGATCGGCATATCCACGCCATGGCCACTGGGGGCCACGATGCGGGCTGCTTGAGCTCGGGCCTTGATGATGTCGTCATCGATGGCGAAATCTTCGACGCAGCGCGGGGGAATGGCCCCGCCGCAGGGTTTGATACGCCCTGGGCGATCGAGGAGCAGCACCCGGTATCCCTCCCGGGCCAGCTGCTCGGCGGCCGTAGCCCCGGCCGGGCCACCCCCTACCACTGCAACGTCATAGTGTTCGGTCATAGTCCGACTCCCGTAAGAGGAAGGGCCTTGCCCTCATTGAGGGTGCGCGCCCGCGCTACCCAAATCGTCAGGTAGGCAGCGATGAAGAAGCATCCGGCTTCGAGGGCAAAAACCAGCGCATAGGCGACGCCGGGTAGGGCGATGAGGCTTCGCGTCACATCGATAGCGGCGGTGCCGAGAAAACCTCCAAGGCCGAAGGCCACGGCTTGCGCAGCCCCCCAGAGCCCCATGCGCACGCCTTCCCGGCCTGCTTGGCCCTGGCCCACAAGGCCCATCATGGCGCCGATCGCAGAAACGGCGAAAACGCCGTTGGAGAAACCAAGGGCAAAAACTGAGGCTTGGAGGGATGCAACGGAGCCGTTGCCCACGCCTAGCCCCAAGCCCGAAAGGAGAAGCAAGGCTGCCCCGGATGCCATGCACCCCGCGCGCGTCCATTGGTCCGCCGACCCTAGGCGATGACCGAGGAGGGCGACGAGGATCATGCCCAGGAGCACGCCACCGTTCTGGACCCCCGCGAGTTGGGTGGAGGCGCCGGGGCTCATGCCAAAAACCGTTCCCGCGAAGGGCTCGAGGATGAGGTCCTGGGCGCTATAGGCCAACATGGAGACGAAGATAAAGAGGGTGAAGCGGCGCGCTTCCGGCTCTCCCCAGACGCTGGCGAGGGCCTCCTTGAAAGGTGTCTTCTCCGCCTGTTCCTCCGTCGCACTTCCCGTGCCTTCCCCTTCGATGCCCCAAAGGGCGAGGGCAGTGACAAGCAGGGCCAGCAGGGCCACGGAACCGCTCACCAGCAAAAGCCTAGAAAAGCTGAAGGGCTCCAGAGCCGCCCCCGCGGTGGCAGCGGTCAGGATGAAGCCGAAGATCATCATCATCCACACGATGGTGGCGGCCGCGGGGCGCCGCTCCGGAGCTACGCGCTTGGCCAGCAGCACGAGAAGGTTCGTGCCCGAGGCGCCCACCCCGATGCCCACCACAATGAATGCTGCGGTGGCGGCGAGGATGCCGAGAAAGGGGGCGGTGGCCATGAGCGCAGTGGCAGCGGCGGCGGCAAAGCCGCCGAGGCCGAGCACGGCCATGCCTCCAAGAATCCAGGGGGACCGCCGCCCCCCCACGTCGGAGCCGTGGCCCAGCCGGGGTCTCAGCAGCTGAATGGCGTAGTGCAGGGCCACGAGCGCCCCGGGAATCATGGCGGGTAGGGCCAGCTCCACCACCATGATGCGATTGAGGGTAGAGGTGGTCAGGACCACGATGGCGCCGAGAGCGGTTTGCACAAGCCCAAGGCGGACAATGCCAAGCCAGCTTAGGGGCGGAGGGGCGGAGGAGCGGATCATGGGCCTAGACTCCTGAGGGCCAGGGCTGCGGTCAGCATGCCCAGGACATATAGGGTGACCCCAACGCCGTTGTACCAGGGTGCGAAGCGCTGGGGATCGCTGAGCAGGCGGGGCATGGCAAGTAGCTGTCCAAGGAGCAAGGCGGCAATGGTGAGCGCCGCCCAGGAGAGCTTAAGTTGAAGGAGTAGGCCTATCACCCCCAGCTGGGGCAGAGCCATGACTGCGCAGGCCAACTGGGCCGCTCGGGCCGGCCCCAGCTGCACGGGAAGGCTGGCCACGCCGAGGCGCCGGTCCCCTTCTAGGGCTTTGAAATCATTCAAAGTCATAATCCCGTGAGCGCCCAGGCCGTAGAGAGTGGCGATGGCGACAAGGGTCAGGCTATAGTCAGGCCAAACGTGCCCGGCAATGACTGCCGCGCCCGTCAGCCAAGGCAAGGTTTCGTAGGCAAAGCCGCAGGCCGCATTGCCTAGCCAACCATTATTCTTGAAGCGAAAGGGCGGTGCGCTGTAGCCCCAGGCTAGGGCCAGACCAACGAGCGACGCGACGAAAACCGTGGGGCCAAGAAGGCCGGCCACGAGTAGGGAAAGGGCACTCCAGAGGCAAGCGATGCGCAGGCCCAGGGTGCCCGGTAAGCGTCCCGAAGGGATCGGGCGCTGGGGTTCATTAATGGCATCAACGTGGCGGTCGAACCAGTCGTTGACGGCTTGGCTGGTGCCACACAGTAACGGACCGGCCAGCACCATGCCGGCGAGTACGGTCAGCCAAGGGGTCGGACCGGAGCCGAGGGACAGGGCTCCACAGCCGTAGGCCCACATGGGAGGAAACCAGGTGATCGGTTTTAACAGCTCAAGGCCCGCGCGAAGATTGATCGCGCTGGGCCACACCGCAACGGTCATTGGTACCCTCGGCCCCAAAAGGGAAAGACCCCACTCGAATTTCACGCTATACTTGACGCACGCCTATGTCAATTAAAGGTGACACCCAGCGGCCCAAAGGGGCATCGCTGTCCAAGCAACCGCTCCAGGGCAATAGCGGGGGTGCGTCGGACGTGAGAATTTTCGAGACCCCAGGGGATCACCTGGGGCACCTTTCACCGGAGGCCCTGGCCCGGGTCCTGGCAACGGCAGCAGACTTTGCGCTGGTTCTCGATCAGGACGGGCAGGTCCTCGACTTCGCAAAGGGCGTGGAGCCGGCCCCGGAAGGACTGGAATACTGGTCTGGGCAGAGTTTTACCAATCTCCTCACCAAGGATTCCCTCACCAAGGCAGAACAGTTGCTGGCCGCCGCTCGGGCGGGAGCCCCGGCCACGCGCTGGAGCCAGCTCAGCCATCCGCAGGCGGAGGGGGGAGATCTCCCCGTGGCCTACCTCGCAGAAGGCCTGCCCCACGCCAGGGTTTTGCTCCTCGCTCGCAGCCTCGCGGCCACGGCTCAGCTTCAGCAGCAGCTGCTCGATGCCCAGTACGCCCTTGAGCGGGACTACTGGGATCGGCGTCAGGCGGCTTCTCGTTACCGAGTATTTTTCCAGCATGCCTCCGAGGTCGCGCTTTTTGTGGATGCGCAAACGGAACGGGTGCTAGAGGCGAACGAAGCGGCCCTCCAGTGGTTTGATCTTTCCGATGCGGCAGCTACCCGGCGTCCCATCGGGGCATTCTTCGCCAGCGGCAGTCAGAGCACGCTGCAGGGGCTCTTGGCCCGCCTTCGCCACCAGGGAGAAGGGCAGAGCCAGAAGGTGCTGATGGCCGCTAATGGTCAGGAGCTCGGCATTGTTCGGGGGGAAGTGCTCCAGCACAGCGACGGGGCAGTCTTCCTCCTCTGGGCTACCCCCGCTGCGGCACAACGGGACCACGGGAGTGTCGTCGATGCACCCCTCGCGGAGGCGGCAGCGGTGCTTCGGGACGGCTTGGCGGTTGTGGATGGAGAAGGACGCATCCAGGCCGCGAACGCAGCGTTCCTTTCCCTGGCCGAGCTTGCCCAGGGGGCGCTAGCGGAGGGACAGGCCCTAGATCAGTGGCTCGGCCGGACCCCGGTGGATGTGCGCGTCCTATTGAAGAATTTACGGCAGCACGGCGTGCTTACGCCCTATGTCACCCAGTTCAGAGGCCGCTACGGGGCCACGGCAGACGTCGAGGTGAGTGGTGCTCAGCTTCCGGGGAGCGGCGAGCCGCGCTTCGCGCTGACCCTTCGCGACCTCACCCATCGCTCTGCCTCGGCGCCCGTGCCCGAGTCGGACACGCCGCGGACCGTGGATCAGCTGACGGAGCTCGTGGGGCGCGTGCCCCTTCGGGATGTCATCCGCGAATCGAACGACGTGATAGAACGGCTTTGCATCGAAGCCGCTCTTCAGTTGACCAGCGGTAATCGAGCATCGGCAGCGGAGATGCTGGGCCTATCCCGGCAGAGTCTCTACGTGAAACTGCGACGCTACGGCCTGATGGAGCGTTCCGAGGAGAGCTAGGGCTGCTCAGCGGCTGCCGGAAGGCGCGCTAAAAGCACCTCTGGCGCGCCCTGGGCCGCGGTGAATACGGCGTCTACGGCCAGGGCGTTCGCAAGGTCGGGCCGCTGCTTCACAAGGCCCCCGCCTACGACCACGAGCAGCGCTCTATTTTTCGACTGAGTCCGGAACTCCTCAATCATGGTGGCCAGCGGCGCCAGGGCGCGCTCCGTATTCAGACTGAGGCCTAGCACGTCAAACCAGTGCATGCGCAGCTGCGCCCTGAGCTGGGCCGCACTGAGCCCCGGTCCTCCTTCAACCACCCATCCCGCCTCATGGAAGGTGCTAGCGACTAGCGATAGGCCCAGGCTGTGCTGTTCGCCAGGGACCGTAGCCAGCAAAATGCGCCGCGCGGGACGGTCCCGATGCGCGTTGGCAATGCGGTCTCCCTGGCCCCGATGCCAGCGTTGAAGCCGGGCCGTGGCCATGGTGACCTCGGAAAAATTGAGTTCGTCTTGCTCCCAAAAGGATCCTAGCGCTGCGGCCGTGGTGCCCAGCACTTCCTCGACGGGATGGCCCCGGTGCAGTTCATCGGCGAGGGCTGCCTGCAGCGCCCGTTCCTTTCCCCGCGCCGCGAGGAGGGCCAGGGCTTCCGGTGAGGACGCACGTCCACCGGCGGTAAAGCGGTCACCTTCGGCAATAAGAGAAGGGATCACCTGCTGCGTTACCAGATGATCGATGATGGTGGCGTTTGGCGCCCCAGTTTCGGGGGCCAAGCGACGGGACGGCCCTGGGCCCCTTCCCGGTTCGTGCTTGGCCATGTTGTTCTCCCTCGCTGGCCTTCTAAGAGACCAACGTTTCCCCGCGAATCCTTAGGCTGCGCTTCTCCAGGGTAGGGGTCAATCCCTTTCCCCGTTTTGCGGCGCTTGGCTCTACCCCTTGGGGGCACGGCAGATAGTCATTAAAATCTGACGTTAAATCAAGTTGACACTTCTCCGGCCTGTCCCTAGATTGCAGTGAAGGACGACGGAGGAAGTGCCCCATGGGCCCAGGAAACCCGGCGGTCCCAACGCCAATGCCCTCGCTGTACACGGCCGCGGAACGTGCGCGCCGAGATCAAACGCGCTGGACCCTAGTGCAAGGCATTCTTGCGCCACTGCAATTTTTGGTTTTTGCCATTTCTCTGCTGCTGGTGCTGCGCACCATGGTCACGGGGGAAGGCTACGCCTTGGCTCAGGGTTCCATTCTGCTTAAGACCGGGCTGCTCTATCTGATCATGGTGACCGGTGCCTGCTGGGAAAAGGTCGTGTTCGGCCGCTATCTCTTTGCTGGCCCCTTTTTCTGGGAAGACGTGGTGAGCATGGGGGTGATCGTGCTTCATAGCGCCGTGCTTCTGGCCATGTTCTGGCCCCTAAGTGTTCAGGCCCAGCTTTACCTCACGCTCGTGGCCTATGCCGCCTACGTGGTGAATGCCGCGCAATTTCTTTGGAAGTTCCGTCTTGCCCGTCAAGATGGAGCGGGGAGGGGGTCATGAATAGCCACGGCGCTGCGCCGCTTATCGTCCGGGAGCGGGGCCAGCGGGAAGTGTTTTGTGGCCTCACGGGCATCGTGTGGTTGCATCGGAAAATTCAGGATGCCTTCTTCCTGGTCGTGGGTTCCCGAACCTGTGCGCATCTTCTCCAGTCCGCCGCCGGGGTGATGATTTTCGCCGAGCCACGCTTTGCGACGGCCATCATCGACGAGCGGGACCTGGCGGGCCTCGCTGACGTGCATGAATCCTTAAACGAGGTGGTCGATCAGCTTCTGGCCCGCCGTCCCAATCTGCGTACGCTTTTTTTGGTGGGCTCTTGTCCCTCGGAGGTGATCAAGCTCGATTTAGATCGGGCTGCGGAGCGCCTCGGGCAGCGCCATGGCCCGGGACTGCGGGTGCTGAATTATTCCGGCAGTGGCATCGAGACCACCTTCACGGAGGGAGAAGATCGGGCCTTAACGGCGCTGGTGCCTGCCATGCCCAGCCTGTCCGCCGTTGGCGAGGCTCCAGATTTCCTGATCGTGGGCGCCTTAGCCGATGTGGTGGAGGATCAGTTCCGCCGCCTCTTCGCCGGCCTCGGGATCGAGCGGGTAGCCTTCTTCCCAGGTAACCGGAGCGATGCGCTGCCGGCGATGGGGCCGGACACTCGGATTGTGCTCGCCCAGCCCTTTCTCTCCGCCACCTTGAAGGCCTTGGAGGATCGGGGCGGTCGGCACCTCCCCGCACCCTTTCCCCTGGGGGCCGAGGGCACCACGGCCTGGCTTGCAGCGATCGCCGAGGAGGCGGGGGTTGCCCCCGCGCGCTTCGAGGCGGTCACCGCTGCCGGCCGCGCGCGAGCGCAGAAAGCCATGACCCGCTCCCGGGAAACGCTTGCGGGGCGAAAGGTCTTTTTCTTCCCCGACTCCCAGCTTGAGCTTCCTCTGGCCCGGTTCCTTTCCGAGGAGCTCGGTATGCAGCTCACGGAGGTGGGGACACCCTATGTGCACCGGGCCATCATTGATCCGGAGCTCGATCGTCTCCCCGCGGACCTCCGCGTGGTGGAGGGGCAGGACGTGGATGCGCAGCTGGCTAGGGTGAGGGCAGTGCAGCCCGATCTCACCGTTTGTGGCCTGGGGCTGGCCAATCCCCTCGAGGCCGAGGGACTCCGCACCAAGTGGGCCATCGAACTCGTCTTTACCCCCATTCAGGGCTACGAGCAGGCCGGCGACCTTGCCGAACTCTTTGCTCGGCCCCTGCGGCGCAAGGCCCGCTTGGAGGCCCTCGCATGAAGCTGACTCTCTGGTCCTATGAGGGCCCGCCCCACGTTGGGGCCATGCGCGTAGCGGCGTCCTTGAAGGACATCCACTATGTGCTCCACGCACCGCAGGGTGACACCTACGCCGATCTTCTCTTCACCATGATTGAGCGCCGGGCCAGTCGCCCGCCGGTGAGTTACAGCACCTTCCAGGCTCGGGATCTGGGGAGCGATACGGCGACGCTCTTCAAGGACACGGTGGCCCGGGCCGTGGAGACCTTCCAGCCGAAGGCGCTGCTGGTGGGGGCCTCTTGTACGGCGGAGCTGATCCAGGATGATCCTGGCGGTTTGGCGCAGGCGCTGAACCTATCGATTCCAATCGTCCCCCTCGAGCTTCCTGCCTACCAAAAGAAAGAGGACTGGGGCGCAAGCGAAACCCTCTATCAGCTGGTGCGCCAGCTGGCGGGGCGGGTGACGCCGGAAGAAGCGGCGGAGGCGAGGGCGGCGCTGCCTGGCCCCAGCTGCAACATCTTGGGGCCCATGAGCCTAGGGTTTCGCCATCGCGATGACCTTGAAGAAGTGAGGTCCTTGCTGGAGGCCCTTGGCGTTCGGGTTAACGCCGTCGCGCCCCTCGGAGCCGACCCCGAGGCCATCACCCACCTTGGGGAGGCGCACTTCAACATCGTGCTGTATCCCGAGCTGGCGCGTCCGGCCGCGGAGTGGCTGAAGCGTCGTTTTGGTCAGCCCATGGTGGAAACGGTGCCCCTAGGCGTCGGCGCGACCCGAGAATTCATTGCCGAGGTGGCCGCCTGCGCGGGCGTAGATCCCGCTCCGGCGCTCGCGCTCGAGCGCCGTCTGCGCATGCCTTGGTACAGCCTGTCCGTCGATTCGAACTACTTGACGGATAAGCGCGTCTTCATTTTTGGCGATGGCACCCACGCCCTGGCCGCTGCGCGCATTGCGCAGGAAGAAATGGGCTTTGAAGTGGTGGGCCTGGGAAGCTACAGCCGGGTCATGGCCCGTCCCCTGCGAGCTGCCGCGGAGGCCCTAGGTCTAGAAGCGCTCATCACCGACGACTACCTTGAGGTGGAAGCCGCGATCGAAGCCGCCGCCCCGGAGCTGATCCTCGGGACGCAAATGGAGCGGCACATTGCCAAGCGCTTAGGCATAGGCTGTGCGGTCATTTCTGCCCCCGTGCATGTCCAGGATTTTCCCGCCCGCTATGCCCCGCAGATGGGCTACGAGGGCGCGAATGTGATTTTCGATAGCTGGATTCATCCCCTCACCATGGGCCTCGAGGAGCACCTCCTGGGCATGTTCAGTGAGGACTTCGAATTCTCCAATGATGCAGCGCCTTCGCACCTTGGGCATGCGAGTCATTTGGCGCCCGTTCCTTCCCCGGCGAGTTCGCCTCGGGAGGCTAGGGCAGTGGTTGAGGCCTCTCCGAATATCGCGGAGGTCGGAGGGCAATCCCTGTCCTGGGCGCCCCAGGCGGAGGCCGAGCTGAAGAAAATCCCCTTCTTTGTGCGCAAGAAGGCGCGGCGGAATACGGAGCAGTTTGCCCTCGACCATGGTCTTGGGGAGATAACGGTGGAGACGCTTTACGATGCCAAAGCGCACTTCGCCCGCTAAGGCTCCGCCCGTGCGAGTGGTCATCGTGACCCTCGACCAGCACCTGGCTGGGGCGGTGCATCGTGCTGAGGGGCGGCTGCAGAACGCGGTGCCGGGGCTGACGCTAAGGCATCACGCGGCGGCGGATTGGGACCACGATGACCTCGCCTTTGAGCGCTGCCGAAGTGATTGCGAAAGCGCCGATATCATCGTGGCGACCATGCTGTTCATGGACGCCCATGTGCAGCG
>RGAU01000009.1 GCA_009919975.1 Gammaproteobacteria bacterium | reverse complement strand
CCGATAGGTGCTGGCGTTGATGAAGGTGCCCCGGCTCTTCGACATCTTGGTGCCGTCCACGGTAAGGAAACCGTGGGTGTGAATCCGCGTGGGGGTGCGAAAGCCCGCGCCTTCGAGCATGGCGGGCCAGAACAAGGTGTGGAAGTTGACAATATCCTTGCCGATGAAGTGATGCACCTCAGCCGTGCTGTCGGCGCTCCAGACGTCCTCAAAGCTGACGCCCTGGCTTCGGCCCTCGGCAATCAGTTTCTTTAGCGCGGCCATGTAGCCAATGGGGGCATCGAGCCAAACGTAGAAGTACTTGTTGTCACTGCCGGGGATTTGGAAGCCAAAGTAGGGGGCGTCTCGGCTGATGTCCCAAGCCCGCAGCCCAGCGCCAAGCCACTCCTTAATTTTATTGGCGACCTCGGGCTGAAGCGTACCGCTTTGGGTCCAGCCTTCCAGGAAGGCCTGCTGCTTTCCGAGGTCGAAGAAGTAGTGCTCGGAGCTTCGGAGTTCGGGGGTCGCCTCGGAGAGGGTCGAGCGAGGATTCTTCAGCTCCGTGGCTTCGTAGGTGGCCCCGCATTTCTCGCAGTTATCGCCGTACTGATCCTCAGCGCCGCAGCGTGGGCAGGTGCCCTTAAGGAAGCGGTCGGCGAGGAACATGCCTTTGGCCGGATCGAAGTACTGGGAGACCTCCCGGGTGAATATCAGCCCGGCGTCCCGGCAACGCTCGAAAATCAGCTCGGCGCATTCGCGGTTCTCGTCGCTGTGGGTGGTGTGGTAGACGTCGTGGTCGACGTAAAAGGCCGCGAGGTCCCCAGCGTGGGCGGCGCGGTAGCGCTCCACCAGGGCTTCCGCCGGTTCCCCGAGCCGCTCCGCGGTGAGCATCATGGGCGTGCCATGGCTGTCGTCGGCGCAGCAGTAGATCACCCGATGCCCCTTTAGCTTTTGAAAGCGCACCCAGATATCCGTTTGGATGTGCTCCAGCAGGTGCCCGAAGTGGATATCGCCACTCGCATAGGGCAAGGCGCTGGTGACAAATAGGGTACGGGGCGCGGCGGCCATGGCGCGGTCACACTCCAAGCAGGGGACTGGCGCGAGAGCATACCTAGGGGCGATGGCCATTGCACCCTGAGCCCCTCGCTGGCGGGGCCGCCGCAGCCTATACTCTCGCGCTTTGTGCGGTGAAGGAGCAGGCCATGGCCTTGGTGGACGAGCAACAGGTGCACGCCTGCTTGGCGCAGGTGGTTGATCCCCTGACGGAAGCGCCCCTCCTCACCCACACCACCCTAAGCGGGATCACGCCCCTCACCTTAGAGAACGGCCCCGCGGTGCGCGTGCATCTGACCTTTTCCTATCCCTTGGCGGGGGCGTTGGGCTACTGGCAGCGAACCCTGCGCGAGGCCCTGGCCTCGGTGGTGGCCCCGGAGCAGCTCCAGCTCACCCTCGACTGGCGCATCGAGCCCCAGCAGCCCCAGGGCCAGCTGGCGCCGCTTCAGAGCATTGCCAATATCATCGCCGTGGCTTCGGGAAAGGGTGGGGTAGGGAAGTCCACCACCGCCGTGAACCTAGCCCTAGCCCTTCAGGCCGAAGGTGCCCGGGTCGGCATGCTCGATGCCGATATCTACGGTCCCTCCCTCGGCTTGCTGCTGGGGGTCGAAGACGGCACGCGCCCTGAGGTGCTAAACGAAAACACCTTCGTACCCGTCACCGCTCACGGCCTCCCCCTCATGTCCATGGCCCTGTTGACCACCGATCGCACCCCCATGGTGTGGCGTGGGCCCATGGCGAGCGGCGCGCTCCAGCAGATGCTCACGCAAACGCGCTGGCCCGCGCTGGACTACCTCATTGTGGATATGCCGCCGGGCACGGGGGACATTGCCCTAACGCTCTCCCAGCAGGTGCCCCTCGCCGGCGCCGTGGTGGTAACGACCCCGCAGGACTTAGCCCTCTTGGATGCGCGGAAGGGCATAGAGATGTTCCGCCGCGTGGAGGTTCCCGTGCTGGGAATTGTGGAGAACATGAGCATCCATATCTGCAGCGCCTGTGGGTATGCGGAACCCATCTTTGGTAGCGGGGGCGGCCTGCGTATTGCAGAACATTACGAAGTGCCTATGCTCGGGGCCCTGCCCCTGGCCCTGGCCATTCGGGAGGATGCGGACAGCGGCTGCCCCACGGTGGCGGCGAACCCGGAAAGCCCCGAAGCGCTTCTCTATCGCGATCTGGCCCGTCGGCTCATTTCCTACGGCACCTCCAGCTACGGCTACGACGTTCGCTGCGCCGATGAATTCAAGGTGTTCACGAACATTCACTCCGCTACCGTGGACCCGAAGAACTTCGATGCTCGAAGCTTTGTCGATGTCACGGGCCCGGTGTGCGTGATTCCGCCCAACAGCTTTGCCTTGGCGCGAACCGTCGAATATTTCCGCATCCCCTCCAACGTGCTGGTGATTTGCGTGGGCAAATCCACCTATGCGCGCTGCGGCATCATCGTTAACGTGACGCCCCTCGAGCCGGCCTGGGAAGGGCACGTCACCCTGGAGTTTTCCAACACCACGAACCTGCCGGCGAAGATTTACGCCGGGGAAGGGGTCGCGCAGATGCTCTTCTTCGAGTCCGACGAGCAATGCGATACGACCTACGGGGATCGGGGGGGCAAGTATCAGGGGCAGCGCGGCGTCACCTTGCCGCGCACCTAGGGGGTCGGGGCGTCGCCCCGGGCCGTCAGCCAAATCGTCAGGAGGCGACCGTTTTCCCGATGCTCCAGCCGGAGCAGGGCGCCGTCCGCTTCGGCGAACCACAGCTTCATGCGCTCTTCACTGCCCGCCTCGAACTGACGCTCGAGGGCCAGGGCTCGTTCTCCGGGGTCAGCGCCCGCTTCCCCTGGGGGGAGGGCCTCGGGGCCGAGCACGCGCCAGCGCATCTGTGTGGGGTCCCCGCCGTCGGTCATGGTGAGGCTCAGCTCCGTGTTCCGGGCGGGCCAGCCCGCCAGAAGGCGCTGCTTTAAGGCCAGCTGCCAACTGAGGGGGTCGAAGGTGCCTGGGGTGAGGGGGTCCTCCCGGGGCTTATCGCCGGTGCGCGTGAGGCGCCGCCGTTCCCAGTCAAAGATGAGCCGTCGCTCTCGCTGCCGCCCCAGGCCCTGCTGCCGGGTGACGTAGTAAAGAGGTCGGGGTATTCCCGCGCGATCCAGCTCAAAGGTCGCCTGTTCCTCAACCCCTAAAAAGAGGGCACCCAGGGTCGTTTCAAATTGAAAGCGCCCATCGCTGCGGCGCGCGAGGCTCCGCGTGCCCCGCGCATGAAAAGGCAAGCCTTCGTAGCTGGCCTCGTAATGATGAAGAAAGGGGGTGAGTTCAGCGCTCTGCCCTGGAAGGGCGCCGCTGAGAACACACAGCAGGGCGAGGACGCGAAGGCTTAGGGCCATGGGACCAGGGCCTCCCCATCCCAGGCCAGGGTCAAGGGGCGCGCGTCCCGCCCCGCTTCAGCGAGGTAGGACAGGGCCCGGGGGTAGAGGGCGTGCTCAAGTTCGAGAACCCTGGCGGCCAGGGTCGCCTCCGTGTCCTCCGGTGCCACGGCGAGGCGCGCCTGGGCGAGAAGGGGCCCGCCGTCGAGCTCCGGCGTCACCCAATGAACGCTCGCGCCGTGAAAGGCGTCTCCCGCGGCCAGGGCCTGGCGATGGGTGTGCAGCCCCCGGTGCGCCGGCAGGAGCGAGGGGTGGATGTTCAGAAGCGGGGCCGGGCAGGCCTCGAAGAAGGCGGGGCCGAGCACCCGCATGAAGCCTGCGCAGAGCACGAGGTCTGGGCCGGCGGCGCGAATGCGGTGCGCCAGGGCCTCGTCGAAGGCCGTCCGAGTGGAGAAGTCGCGATAGGGCAAGCACTCGGCGGGCAGTTGCCAGCGCGCCGCGAGGGCCTCTGCACCGCAGGGGGTGCGGTCCGTGATGAGGGCCTGCAGGGTGAAGGGGGCCTGGAGCCCGGCGCTGGCTTCAAGAAGGGCCTGAAAGTTAGTGCCTCGGCCCGAGGCCAGGACAAGACAGCGTAGGGGCATGGGGAAGGCTCCCGGGACGATGACTCTAGGAGGCCAGCATGGCCCTGAACAGCGGCTGAGCGCCTAGACGAGGGTGCCCTCACCCTCCGCCGTGATGTGGAGCGTGCCGGGTGTCACCGCCTCGCGCCCATCGACCACGGTGCCGAGGCGCCAGCAGGGCTGGCCCACTGTGGCCAGGGCCGCCTCAACCCCCTCGGTTGCATCGGACGCCACTGCGAGGACAAAACCGACGCCGCAATTGAAGGTTTTCATCATCTCCAGGGGCGCGACGTTCCCGAGCGCCGCGAGCCAGGGGAAGGGCTCGGGCCAGGTCCAGCTCGCTAGATCCACCGCCAGGGCCAGAGGCACGGGGCTGTCCTTGGGCAACATCCTGGGAAGGTTTTCTGGCAGGCCGCCGCCGGTGATGTGGGCCATGCCGTCGATGGGGTGGCCTGCCTTCAGCAGCCCGAGGATGGTTTTGACATAGATCGCCGTGGGCTCGAGGAGCTCGGCGACGCGCTCCCGGGCCGCGTCGAGGCATCCCGGATTGGCCTCAAGAATACGCCGAATTAAGGAAAAGCCATTGGAGTGAGGCCCGCTCGAGGGCAGGGCTAGCAGCTGGTGCCCCGGGGCGATGGCGGCGCCCGTTATCACCTTGGCTTCCTCCACAATGCCCACGCAGAAGCCGGCGAGGTCGTAGTCGCCGTCGCTGTAGAAGCCGGGCATCTCGGCCGTTTCGCCGCCCGCTAGGGTACAGCCGGCCAGCTCGCAGGCCGCCGCGATGCCCTCGATGACCGTGGCGGCTTGTTCCACCTGGAGCTTGCCCGTGGCGAAGTAGTCAAGGAACAGGAAGGGTTCGCCGCCGGTCACGAGAACGTCGTTGACGCACATAGCAACCAAATCCTGGCCGACGCGATCGTGGCGATCGTAGTCCATGGCCAAGCGAAGCTTGGTCCCCACCCCATCGGTACCCGTAACCAGCAGCGGGTTTTCATAGCCCTTGGGTAGGCGGGTGAGCGCCGCGAAGCCCCCAAGGCCAGCGAGCATTTCCGGGCGCCGGGTACGCGCGGCGGCGGGGCCGATGCGGCGGATTAATTCGGCGCCAGCATCAATGTCGACCCCCGCGTCGCGGTAGGTGAGGCCGCCGGGGTGGTCGTTCCGGGTGTTATCGCGGGCCAAGGGAGTCTCCCATTTACATGAGCTAAGGCGCAGGACCCTTTACACTAGGGGCCAGCGCCGGCGCGGGGTCCGGCAAAAGGATGCCATCATGGTAGCAGAGCGGGGCGCACGCGAGGGGCTTCTCCCTTGCCTTTGGGAAGGGTTTCCCTTGGCGCGCGTCGCATTTGCGCTGGGGGGCTGCCTGCTCCTTCTCTGCCTTTGCCCCCGGGTTCAGGCCGCGCCCGAGCTTGGGTCGCCGGGGGCCCTCTTTGAGGTGGCCGTGCCCGTAGTGGATCAGGGCGCGCGCACCCGTACGCTGGCGGAGCGCGCGGCCCTGGAAACCCTTCTGAAGCGCCTGACCCCGGCCCCGGGGCTGACGAGTCGCCCCTCCATCGCTGGGGCCCTCCGGAACCCCGATCGGTACTATCGCAGCGCGAGCTATGCGCCCGGAGGGGCGCAGAGCCCCTGGCAGCTCACCTTGCAGTTTGATCGGGAAGCCATTCTTTCTCTCTTGGCCCAGGCGGAACTTCCGGCCTGGGTGAGCCATCGGCCCCGCTATCTACTCTGGCTGGTCGAGGAGTCGGAGGATGGGCAGCGCCGTTTGCTCGACGCCGAGCATCCCCTGGCCCGAGCCGTGGTGGAGGCGGGACGGGACCGTGCCGTGCCCCTTGCGGTCCCCCTCCTTGATTTGAAGGAGCTCCAGCAGGTGGCGCCCTGGCAGGTTTGGGGTCGCTTTTGGGGGGTGCTCAAGCCCCTTCGGGAGCGCTATGGGGCGGAGGGAGAACTCATCCTGCGTCTGCGCGCCGAGGGGGATGGCTGGTATGTCGACTACGAGGGAGAGGGCTTGCCCATGCCCTTCTCGGGAGCGCTGCGCACGGAGGCGCCTGCCGTCGCCCTCCGCGCCGTGGGCCAGGGCCTCGCTGATGCGCTCCTCGAGCGCCTCGCGCTGCGCCTTACGGGGGAAGCCTCGGGGATCGCCTATCTTCGGCTCGATGGGCTAGAGGCCCTGGGTGCCTATGCCGACGCCTTGACCGTGCTCGAAGCGCTGGCGGGGGTGGCGGAGGTCTTCGTCCTCGAGGCTCAGGACGATGCGGTGCTCTTTCGCCTTTCCGTTACCGATACCCCAGAACGGGTGCTGGCACAGCTCAACCGTGACCGGCGCTTTGAAGCGGGGGATCTCAGCCCGGGGCTAGCATGGCAAGGGCGGTGGAAGGGATGAGACCCCCCCAGCTGCCCCTGGCGCTGGCCTTGCCCGACCACGCCACCCTGGACACCTTCGAGCCCGGTGATAATGCCCTGGTGCTGAAGGCCCTGGAGCGCTTCCTCGGCGCCCGGGGGGAACGGCTTTGGCTCTGGGGGCCCCAGGGGGCGGGAAAAAGCCACTTGCTACAGGCCGCGTGCCAGCGGGTGCCGGGGAGCCAGTGGCTGCCCGGGGCGCTGGTGAAGGAAGCGCCGGAGGCCGTGTTGGCGGGGCTCGAACGGGTGCCGCTGGTCGCCCTGGATGAAGTGGACCTGCTGGCCGGGGATCGGGCGGCGGAGGAGGCGCTTTTCGATTTGTGTAATCGGCTTCAGGCCGCGGGGCAGGCGCTACTGTTGGCGGCGTCCGGCGCGCCCCTAAGCCATCGCTGGAGTCTCCCTGATCTGGCCTCTCGTCTCGCCGCGGCGAGCGTGTTTCGCCTTCAGCCCTTGGATGACGATGGCCGTGCTCGGGCGCTTCAGCGCCGGGCTGCGGCCCGGGGCCTCAGCCTGGCGGAGGCCACGGCCCGCTACATCCTTCATCGCATTCCCCGGGACCCGGCCTCCCTTTTTGCCTTTCTCGATCGCCTGGACGAAGCCGCACTCCAGTCCCAGCGACGGATCACCATTCCCTTCGTGCGCGAAGCCCTGGGGTCATGAGCGAGGCTTCCGAAAAGCGCATTCTGCTTACCGGGGGTGGTTCTGCGGGCCATGTCACGCCGAACCTAGCGCTGATTGACGCATTGATCGGGGAAGGCTGGGAGGTGCACTACGCGGGCAGCGCCGAAGGTATCGAGCGCCGTCTCGTGGAGGGGAAGGTGTCCGCCTACCACGTGGTCCCCGTGGGCAAGCTTCGGCGCTATTTTTCCTTCGAGAACCTGCGAGATGGGCTTCGTGTTCTGCACGGTCTTTGGGTCGGATGGCGCCTGCTGGGTCGGCTTCGACCCAAGGTCATATTCTCTAAGGGGGGCTTCGTGTCCGTGCCCGCGGTCGTGGGCGGCGCGCTCCGAGGCATTCCCGTGCTAGCCCATGAAAGCGATTTCAGCCCCGGCCTTGCGACCCGGCTGGTTGCGCCCTTCGTGACCACCGTGTGCACCACCTTTCGGGAAACGCGCGTGCCCAGAGCGCGCCAGCTCCGCTTCGTAGGCAGCCCCCTGCGGCCGGCCCTTCAGGCCGGGGATCGCGCTCGGGGGTTGGCCTTTCTCCGCTTTTCGGGGGAGCGCCCCATCCTTCTGGTGGTGGGGGGAAGCCTCGGGGCCACGGCCCTGAATGCAGCGCTGCGAGCTCAATTAGAGGTCCTGACGGCGCGCTATGACATCGTGCATCTGTGCGGTGCGGGAAAGGAAAATCCGACCCTTGAGGGGCCCGCCTATCGGCAGTATGCCTATCTCGATGAGGCCTATGGGGATGTGCTTGCGGCCGCGGATCGGGTGGTGTCCCGAGCTGGCGCCAATGGGCTCTTCGAGCTGTTGGCGCTGCGGAAGATCAGCCTTCTGGTGCCCCTGGGGCGCGGCGCCAGCCGAGGCGATCAGCTCGAAAACAGCGCCTGGGCTAGGGCCCAGGGCTACGCCCTAACGGTGCAAGAGGCGGCCTTGGGGAAAGACGGATTAGACCAAGCGCTCGCGGCTCTGGAAACGCAGGCGCCGGTGCTCGCCGAAGCACTGGAGGGCTTTGAAGTGCCCGATGCGCTGGCGGAGGTCATGGCGTTGCTGAGGCCCTACGGCGCGTCTTCGCGGAAGGTGCGGCTCATATAGCCGGCAAGCATGACTTTCAGTTCTTCCTGGAGCAGCTTCCTGCGAGGCTCGTCCGCGGCATCCGCTGCATTCAGAAGGCTATGCCCCGTTTCGATCACCATGATCAGGCAGCGGCTCCGCGCCTCCGCGGGAACCTTGGGGAAGCGCTGGCGTAGGATCGCATCCAAGCTTTCCTGCAGGGCATCACGCAGCTTCTGCGCCTCGCGCTGAAGGGGGTTGTCCTTCACCTGCGCGGCCCACAAACCATGGAATCCCGGAAAGGTGGCGTAGAGGGCGCTTAGCCCGTCGACGAGGGAACCGATCCATTCCACGCCAATGGGGGCTCCGGCCTCCCCGAGCTGATCGCCTGCGTGGCTTTGCAAAAAGGCCCGAACGTCCGCTTCGTAGCCGTCGACCAGCGCGGCCACCGCCGCATCCCGGTTCGGAAAGAATTGGTAGAAGGAACCGATGGAGGTTTCCGCGCGTTCCGCAATGGCCTTGGTGGTGAGGGCGTCGTAGCCCACTTCTTCGAGCAGGACGGCCGTGGCCTTGAGAAGCGCTTCCACCCGCTGCCGTCCTCGAGCCTGGGAGGGCTGGCGCCGGCGCTGTAGAGGGGATGTGGTCATGGCATCAGTATAGCGCCCCCCACCCCGGCCCTGGCCAGGGTAGAATGCGCGGGTTTTTTGCCCAGCTTTTCGCAACAAGGATGACCCATGTTTAAGGTGCGGACCCATAATCAGATTGCCCTACAAGGCCTTGAGCGCTTTCCCCGGGACCGCTTTGAAGTCGGGACCGAGCTCGCTGATCCCGAGGGCATTCTGCTTCGTAGCCACGTGCTGACCCCGGAGGCGGCGACGCCCCGGCTGCGCGCCGTGGCTCGGGCGGGCGCGGGGGTGAACAACCTCCCCGTGGAGGCCTTCACGGAGCAGGGCATTGTGGTTTTCAACACCCCCGGCGCCAACGCGAATTCAGTGAAAGAGATTGTGGTGGCGGGGCTGCTCCTGGCGTGCCGAGACCTCTCCGGTGCCCT
This sequence comes from Gammaproteobacteria bacterium, assembly GCA_009919975.1. Taxonomy (GTDB): domain Bacteria; phylum Pseudomonadota; class Gammaproteobacteria; order Pseudomonadales; family Azotimanducaceae; genus Salivita. The sequence goes on along the minus strand of RGAU01000009.1, from coordinate 13,410 downwards.
GGCCTTTACCCAGGGCCTCGCCCCGGACCTAGATGAGCCTGCATTGCACGACGCCGTGGAAGGGGAAAAGAAGCGTTTCGCCGGACGCGAGCTCGCTGGCAAAACCCTAGGCGTGGTCGGCCTGGGCGCGATCGGCGCGCGGGTGGCGGACATCGCCTTGCAGCTGGGCATGTCCGTGCTCGGCTACGATCCGGCCATTTCCGTGGATGCGGCCTGGCGCCTGCCCCGGGAAGTGCAGCGGCAAGAGAATCTGGCCGCCCTCCTGGCCCGTTCCGATTTCGTCACCCTACACGTGCCAGCGCTGCCGGAAACGCAGGGGCTGATCAACCGCGAAGCCCTGGCCCAGCTCCGGCCCGGGGCCGTGCTTCTGAACTTTGCCCGAGGCCCCATTGTGGATCCGGTGGCCATCGCGGAGGCGCTGAAGGCCGGTCGCCTGGCCCGCTACGTCGCGGACTTTCCCGAAACCGCACTCCTGGGCCTTCCCGGCGCCCTTCTATTGCCGCACCTAGGGGCCAGCACGGAGGAAGCGGAAACGAACTGCGCGGTCATGGCCGCCAATCAGCTGATCGACTTTCTTGAGCACGGGAACATTCGCAACAGCGTGAACTTTCCGCCCGTGGTGCTCGAGCACGCGGCGGGGACGCGGCTGGCCGTGATCAACGAGAATCGCCCCAACCGCCTGGGTCCGGCCCTGTCCGTGCTGGCGGAGCACAACCTCAACGTGATCGACATGCTGAACAAAAGCCGGGATGCGGTGGCGTACAACTTGATCGACGTGGAAGGCACGGTAACGGAGGCGGTGCTCGAAGCGCTCCGGCAGGTGGACGGGGTGCTGAAGGTTTACCACTTCGGCGAGGACCAGCGCTAAACCGCTGGGCTCGCTCCGGAGAAGCGCTCGGGGTTCAGGGCCCGGAGCATTTCCTGGTCCACCACCGGGGGGGCGCCGGTGAGGGCGCTGGCAATAATCTCACCCCCGAGAAAAGCAGTGGTGAGCCCGGAGGAGGCATGGCCCGTGGAGACCCAGAATCCCGAGCCTAGGGCCCCGAGAAGGGGGGCGCGGTCCGGGGTGTTGGCCCGCAGCCCCGCGAAGTGGGTTTGGTGCACACCGAGATCCCGGGGCCAGCCGAGGAGCGCAGTCCAAGCTCGGAGCCGGCCCTCATTGCCTTGGCGATCGGCAAGCTGCTCGGTCGCATCCTCCGTACCGTGGCGATAGCTTGAGCCCACCACCCATCCCGCACCGTCAAAGAACGCGTGGCCTCGCCCCGTGAGTAGGGGGGCGCTCGCCTCGGCCGTGCCGGCAAAGCGATCGAGCTGACCGCCAACGATGCCCGTGGGCAGGTCCATCAGAGCTTTTAGGGAGGCCCCCGCTGCAAGCACCAGCGGCGCCTCACCGCTTCCCTGGGCCCGCGTCGTGCCCGCAGGATCGCGGAGGCGCCAGCCTTCCCCCGTGCCCTCGAGGGCGCCAAGGGTCACCCCACCCTCGAGCCTTGCCTGCGAAGGCCATAGGGCCGCAAGCAGCTGGGGCAGGTGGGCGTGGCCGCTCTCCGCGAGGGCGAGGTAGGGGCCCTGGACGTCCTCCGCAAGGGTGAGGCGGGGCGCAAGCATGGGATAGCGGGCCGCGGTTTTCCCTAGCCGTTCCGGGCGCCGCAGTTCTCCGTATTGACGCAAGGGTGCGGGCACGAAGCCGGCCTGGCCCTGGACACGCATCAGCGCTAGGCGGTAGGCCATCCATAGGAAGGGACCCCGGGGCCCTTCATCGATGGGCAGGCGAGGATGGAGCAGGGCCCAGGGGTTCGCCGAGGCGCCTCCCCCCGGCGCGGCGTCGGCTTCAAGCACCTGGGAGGACACTCCCTGCTCAGCGAGGGCCAGGGCGACGGCGGTGCCAGCGAGCCCTGCGCCGACAATGGTGACCTGCGTGGGCACAGGCGCGGGGCGGCGTCCGAGCCCAGGGGTGAGGCGCGCGACCAAAACCTCGCGCTTCTGTGGTCCGCCCTCGGCGCTTTGAGGCCCCGGGACCTTTTGGGGTAGGAAGCCGGCGTTGGCCAAGCCCTCGCGTACGGCTCGGGCGACGGTAAAGGTGCCTAGGGTCGCCCCCGGCGCACTGGCCTTGGCGATTAGCCCGAGGAGCTCGGGCTGCCAGAGTGCCGGGCCAACCTTGGGGGCGAAGCCATCGAGGAACCAGGCATCCACCGCCGGTGCCTCGCGCTGGGCTAGCCAATCTTCCAGACCGGTCTGCGCATCCCCAAGGTAAAGGTGCAGGCGCAAGCGACCGCCTTCGAAGGGCATAAGGTGCCACCCTGCAAGGGGTTCCGGGAGCGCCGCGGTGAGGGCCTCCCCCAGGACTGCCAGGTCACGGGCGCCCCGGGCTCGGAGGCTCGCGAGAAAGCGCTGGCGGTCAGCATGGCTAAGGGGCGCTTGCTCAAAACTCACATAGCTTAGGGGGCGGGGGGCTCCGGCCTGGCGCCAGGCCTCCCAAAGGAGCAGGAAATTGAGCCCCGTGCCAAAGCCCGTTTCCCCGACCCGATGCACCGGAGCCCCGTGCGCGCCGAGGCGGGCCGGTAGATCGTTTCCGCTCAGAAAGACGGCTCGGCTTTCCCCCAGAGGATCTTGGCGATTGAAGTAGATATCGCCGCTCGCCTCATCGCTGGGAATGCCGTCGGCCCACCGGAGGGTAGGGGCAGGCAGGCCCCGGGGGTGGGGCGTCATGCTTCCCCGCGGGCCACGGGGCGGGTTGGATCTCGGATCCACTCGCTAAAGGAGCCCACGTAAAGGGCGGGGAGAGCATCGGCGCAAAGACCGGCGACGGCCATGGCTAGCAGGTTGTGCGCCGCGGTGACGCCGGAGCCGCAATAGGCAATGGGCGCCTCCGGTTCTTCAAAAATTGGGGTCCAGCGCGTCCGCAGAGCGGAGGGGTCCTTAAAGCACCCCTCCGCCGTCAGGTTCTCGCTGTGGGGGAAGCAGGCAGCCCCAGGAATGTGGCCGGCCACGGGATCAATGGGTTCCACCTCGCCCCGAAAGCGGGGCAAGGCCCGGGCGTCAATGAGGCCCGCGCCTCCAGCGGTCTCGACCCGGCCTTGCACCATGGACAGCGTTGCGATGGGGGCTAGGGATGGTGCCGGGTGCCACGGGAGGGCGGGAGCCTGTTCGGGGGCTGAGCCCCGCTCGAGGGCGCCGCCGGCCGCATCCCAAGCCGGGAGGCCGCCATCAAGGACCCGCGCGCGCTCGTGCCCCAGGGCCGCAGCACTCCACCAGGCCCGGGCAGCGAAAGCGCCGCCAGCATCGTCGTAGAAGACGAGAGCGCTGTCCTGAGGGATCCCCGCCGCGGCGAAGGCGTCGCGAAGCTGTGCATGGGAAGGGAAGGGGTGGCGACCGGTCCGGGTTAAATCGATGGGTCCGGATAGATCGGCCTCAAGGTCGAGGAAGCGGGCTCCCGGCAGGCGGTGGTCAGCGTAAGCGCGCCGCCCCGCGGCGGGATCGTCCAAGCGGAAGCGGCAATCAACGAAGCATAAGCCTGGCCCCCCCTCGAGGGCCTCGGAGGCGGTGATGAGGGGCTCGCGAAGGGTCTGCATGGCGCGTCTCACTGCCAGAAATAGGGGGTTAGCATGGCCTCGGGGCTAGGGCGCTGGCAAGAAAAGGGGGGCGGTCGTCGCCGGAGCCCGCGGTAGCGCCGCGGGGCCGAGGGTGCCAAAATGAAGATCGGGTCACGTGTTACTCAGCAGGAGCAAAGCGAATTATGGGACTGGACGGTCTATTGCACCTCAGCCTTTGGCAAATGGTTGTCGCAACCCTGGTGCTTACCCATATCACCATTGTTTCCGTGACGGTGTATCTGCACCGCTTTTCCGCCCACCGGGCCCTGGAGCTGAGCCCCGTGCTTCAGCACTTCTTCCGCCTTTGGCTCTGGCTCACCACGGGCATGGGTACGCGAGAGTGGACGGCGATCCATCGGAAGCACCATGCCCTCTGCGAAACGGAAGAGGATCCGCACAGCCCGCAGGTGCTGGGGCTGAAGAAGGTGCTGCTAGAGGGCGCCGAGCTCTATAAATATGGCAAGACGCCGGAAACCATCGAGCGCTACGGCCGGGGCTGCCCGGACGATTGGATCGAGCGCAACGTCTATCGCCGCAACACCTACGGCATCGTCCTCATGCTGTTCGCCGATCTGCTCCTCTTTGGGGTCTATCGCCGCAACACCTACGGCATCGTCCTCATGCTGTTCGCCGATCTGCTCCTCTTTGGGGTCTACGGCATCACCATCTGGGCCGTGCAAATGCTTTGGATCCCCGTGCTCGCCGCCGGCGTGATCAATGGTGTGGGCCACTACTACGGCTATCGGAACTACGAGTGCGGTGATGCGGCCACCAACATCGTGCCCTGGGGCATTTTAATCGGTGGGGAAGAGCTGCATAACAACCATCACACCTACCCGAACTCCGCAAAGCTGTCCCAGAAGTGGTACGAGTTTGATATGGGGTGGTTCTGGATTCGCCTGTTCCAGCTCTTTGGTCTGGCCAAGCCCCGAAGCACGGGTCCGCAAACGGTCCGCGATCCTGCGAAGGCGGCCCTGGACTTCGACGCCGCCCGGGCCCTCGTCCACGACCGCTTCCGGGTCATGGAGCGCTTCGCTAAGCAGGTGGTCAGCCCCACCGTGGCCTCGGAAGGGGGCAGCGCCGGGAAAGCGCTCCGTCGCCTCATGGTTCGGGAAACGTCCCTCGTTTCCACGGAAGAGCAGGCGCGGCTTGAGGCGCTGCTGGCTCAGCATCCGACGCTTAAGACGGTCTACGAGATGCGTCTTGCGCTGCAGCAGGTTTGGCAGCGCCGGGGGGAATCAAAGGAGGCCATGCTCGACGCGCTGAAGGACTGGGTCGCTCGGGCCGAAGCCTCCGGCATCGCTGCCCTCCGGGACTTCGCTGACGAGTTCAAGTCCTACGCCCTGCCGCGCGCAGCGGCCTAGGCGGCAAAAAAAAGCGCGCAGCCCTTGGGGGTTGCGCGCTTTTTTTGTGCCTGCGATGTCGCCCTTGGGCTGGCTACATCCGCTGCACCACGGGGATGCCGAGCAGTTCCAGGCCCTGGCGAAGGGTTGCTCCGCAGCGACGGGCGAGGGCTAAGCGACTCGCTTGGGTGCCACTGTCCGGCGCGCTGAGCACGGGGCAGTGCTCGTAGAACGCCGTGAAAGCGGTGGCCACCTCGTAAAGGTGGGTGCAGAGGAGATGGGGCAGGCCCTGATCTCGTACCTGCTGCAGAACCTCTTCCGTGCGCAAAAGCACGAGGGCTAAGGCGCGTTCCTGAGGGGCCTCAAGCTTTACGGAAGCCTTCAGGCTCTCGGGGGCAAGGCCGGCCTTGCTAAAGAGACTTTGAATGCGGCTGTAGGCGTACTGAAGATAGGGCGCCGTGTTGCCGTCGAAGCTCAGCATGGTGTCCCAGGAGAAGACGTAGTCGTTGTTCCGGTGCTTGGAGAGATCGGCATACTTAATGGCGCCTAAGGCCACTGCCTTGGCGATTTCCGTGCGTTCTGCCGCGGCCAGGGCTGGATTTTTCTCTGCCACGAGGGCTTCAGCCCGCCGTTCCGCTTCATCTATCAAATCGGAAAGCTTAATGACGTCCCCAGCGCGGGTCCGGAAGGGGCGCCCATCTTCGCCGAGCATGGTGCCGAAGGGCATATGCTCGAAGCTGCAAGGACGGGTGATAAAGCCTGCGGCCTGGGCAACCGCGAAGACCTGCTTAAAGTGTAGGCCCTGGCGCTTGTCCACCAAATAAAGGGCTCGGTCTGCCTCTAGGCTGTCGCAGCGATAGCGTACGGCGGCCAAATCCGTGGTGGCGTACAGATAGCCGCCGTCGGACTTTTGCACGATGAGGGGCAGGGGCGCATCGTCCTTGCCCTTAAACTCGTCGAGAAAGACGCACTGGGCGCCGTCGCTCTCCTGAAGGAGGCCTTGATCTCGTAGCGTCTCAATAACCCCGGGGAGTGCATCGTTATAGGCGCTTTCGGCGTGAACGTGCTCCCGCGTGAGCGTCACCTGCAGCCGCCCGTAGAGGGCTTCGCAATGGGACAGGCTGACGTCGATAAAACGCTGCCAGGCTGCCCGGCAGGCGGGGTCGCCCTGCTGGAGTTTGACGACCGTTTCCCGGCTCAGGGCTGCGAAGGCGGGGTCTTCGTCGAAGCGGGCTTTGGCGCGGCGATAGAACTGTTCGAGGTCTGACAGCTCTGCTTCCGCAACCCGGTTGCCGTCGTCGGCCTCGAGGCTATTGAGGAAGGCCAGAAGCATGCCGAACTGCGTGCCCCAGTCGCCGACGTGGTTTTGCCGGAGCACGTTCCAGCCAGCGTGGTCGAAGCAGCGGGCAAGGGCGTCACCGATGATGGTGCTGCGCAAGTGGCCCACGTGCATTTCCTTCGCCAGGTTCGGCGAGGAGTAATCGATGACCACCCGGGATGCCTCGGCGCCCGCCCCCCGCGGCGCAAGCACCTCCGCTTCAAAGGGGTTTAGCCGGGCTTCGAGCACGGCCTCTCGCAGGCGCAGATTAATGAAGCCCGGGCCCGCGATGCTGGCTTCGCTCACCAAATCATCCAGCTGAGCGTGGGCAAGCACGGCCTCCGCCAGCTCCCGCGGGGGGCGCTTGAGGCGCTTGGCCGCTCCCATGGCGCCATTCATTTGATAGTCGCCAAATTCCGGCTTCGTGCTCACGGTGAGGGCAACGGCGCTGCCCTCGGGGGCGCCAGCGGCATGGAGCGCCGGCGCTAGGCGGGCTTCAAGCAAATCCTTCAGCACGGGGGGACCTGTCTCTGTCGCTCGGAAAGGCGCGCATCATAGCGGCGTCGACGGCCTTCGTCAGCCGCTGGCCCCATCGTGGCCTGGAGCACGAGGCCCTAGCGAGGCCCTAGGGTGCGCTGCGGGCAGGCGCCGCGGCTGGTCTTTTCGATGGTTACGGGGCTGCGTGGTACATCGCGCATGCCGTCCTTTACGGTGGTTTCCACTTCCCCGATGCGGTCAATGACCGCCATGCCGTCCGTGACTTCTCCAAAGACCGTATAACCGGGGCGATCGTCTTCGGCGTCGAGGTGAGCGTTGTCCACCAGGTTAATAAAGAACTGGGAATCGGCGCTGTCAGGATCTCGCTGCCGCGCCATGGCGAGGGTGCCCCGCAGGTTCTTGGGGCCTCCCACCGATTCGTTGCGCACGGGGCCGAAGGGATCGCGGTAGTTGAGCTCGGCGTCGAAGCCCCCCGTTTGCACCATGAAATAGGGGATCACCCGGTGGAAGATCAGGCCCTCGTAGAAGCCGTAATCGATATAGCTCAGAAAGTTTTTGGTGGATTCGGGAGCGCGTTCAGGCCATAGGGTCACGGTAAAGCGGCCGTAGTTGGTTTGCACACAGACTTCCGGCATGGCGCTTTGGAGCCCCGAGTTGTCGAGCCCTGAACGGTCCTCAGCGGCCCAGGTGCCGGCACTAAGCAGAAGGGCGAGAAGGGGCAAGAGGATGCGCATGGGGCAACTCCCTAAAACTAGGCAAGCAGAGTGGGTAGGGCGCTGAGCATGAACAGCACAGCCAGCACGAGCAAGAGGGCGCCAAAGGCGCGGTCCAGCCAGCTGCCATAGCGCTCAAGGGTCAGGCGTAGGGCCGGGCGCCGAATGAGGCGCACGAAGAGCAGCCAGACCACGGCCACCTCGATCCCGAGGACCAGCACACCCAGGAGCCGCTGTCCCAGGGGGGCCGTGGGGGGGAGGAGCTCGGTAAAAAGCGCCACCATCATGAGCAGCACCTTAGCGTTCAGCAGATTGCTAAGGAGCCCGGCCAAAAAGGCGAGGGTTAGGCCAGCCTTGGGGGCGTCCACTGTGCTGAGGCGTAGGGCGCCTTGGCTCTGGAGCGCGTGATAGGCGAGATAGCTGAGCCAGAGCGCGCCGAGCACGGTCATGGCCCCCAGGGCCTTAGGGTGCAGCTGGGTGAGGGCCGCAAGCCCCGTCAAGGCGAAGACGCTGTGGGCGGAAATGCCCAGTACGATGCCGGCCACGCAAACATCCGCTTGCCGTGGCGTTGGGCCCAGGGAAAAGCGCGTGAGCAGCACCATGTCCGGGCCGGGACTCAGCATGGCTAGGAGGACAATCAGCGCAAGGCTCAGCAGTTCGGGCATGAGGTGGAACCCAACAGGAGGTCAAAAAAAACGGGCCAGCGCCGAAGCGCTGACCCGTGGGGACGCGCAGGGCGTTTACATCACGCCGTAGGCGATCATGGCGCTAGCGACCTTGTTAAAGCCGGCGATGTTAGCACCCTTGAAGTAGTCCACGTGCCCGTCGGCGGCGGTGCCGTAGGTCACCATTTGCTCGTGAATGCCGCCAATGATGCCCTTCAAGCGCTCGTCCACCTCTTCCCGGGTCCATTGCAGCCGGAGGCTGTTCTGGCTCATCTCGAGACCCGATACGCCCACGCCGCCGGCGTTTGCCGCCTTTGAGGGGGCATGCAAAAGCTCGCGCTTAGCCTGAATGGCGTGGATGGCCTCCGGGGTGCTGGGCATGTTCGCCCCTTCAGAAATGGCCCGGCAGCCGTTCTTGATCAGGGCTTCCGCGTCCGCCAGCTCAATTTCGTTTTGCGTGGCGCAGGGGAAGGCCAGGTCGCAGGGGACGTTCCAGGGGCGCTGCCCCGCATGGAAGGTGCCGCCAAACTCACTGACGTACTCCTCAATGCGTCCGCGTCGGTTGTTCTTCAGATCCATGATCCACTGGAGCTTCTCCTGGGTGAAGCCCTCAGGGTCGTGGATGAAGCCGCCGGAGTCGGAGAGGGTGACGACCTTACCGCCGAGCTCGATAAGCTTTTCCGCGCAGAAGGTGGCCACGTTGCCGGAGCCCGACACCACGCAGGTTCTCCCCTCGATGCTCTCCCCGTGATGGCGAAGCATGTTGTCCATCATGTAGACCACGCCGTAGCCCGTGGCTTCCGTACGGATCCGGGAGCCACCAAACTCGAGGGCCTTACCGGTCAGCACGCCTTCGAAGCGATTCATCAGGCGCTTGTACTGACCGAACATGTAGCCCACTTCCCGGGCGCCCACGCCGATATCCCCCGCAGGCACATCCGTGTCCGGGCCGATGTGGCGCGACAGTTCGGTCATGAAGGCCTGGCAGAAGCGCATGACCTCTGCGTCGGACTTACCCTTCGGGTTGAAGTCCGAGCCGCCCTTACCGCCGCCCATGGGCAGACCGGTCAGGCTGTTCTTGAACACCTGCTCAAAGGCGAGGAACTTCAGGACGCTCTGCGTCACCGTGGGGTGGAAGCGAATGCCGCCCTTGTAGGGGCCGATGGCGTTGTTTTGCTGAACGCGGAAGCCGCGATTGACGCGAATGTTGCCGTTGTCGTCTTCCCACACCACCCGGAAGGTGACGATGCGGTCCGGTTCGGTCATCCGCTCGAGGATCATGAGGTCCTTGTAGACCTGCTTGTCGGCGATGTAGGGAATGATGTCCATCGCCACTTCGTGCACCGCCTGGTGGAATTCCGGCTCGCCGGGGTTGCGGCGGCGGACCCCCTCCATGAATTGTTCTAAATCGTCTGCTTGATGAGACATCGCCCCTCTCCCTTAAAGTTGGCGCTATCAGGCAATGATAGGCATTAACATCAAAGCGCAGGTGAGAGGGGAGTGCAACTCGCGCTAGGCGCCAGCGAGGGTGTCGCGGTAACGGGTCACGGCGCCGTGGAAGCCAAAGAGAAGGGCGTCGGCGACAAGGGCGTGGCCGATGGAAACCTCCTGTAGCCCGGGGAGGGTGCGCAGGGGAATGAGGTTGTCGAGATCCAGATCGTGACCAGCATTGACCCCGAGACCTAGGCCCTGGGCGGTTTCCGCGGCTGCGCGGAAGGTGGCGAGGCTCGCCTCCGTCGCAGGCCCCCAGCGGCGCCCATCAGCTTTGAAGGCTTCGGCGAAGGGTTCGGTGTAGAGCTCGATGCGATCGGCCCCCGTTTCCGTCACCCGGACAATCGCGTCGGGATTGGGATCCATAAACAGACTGACCCGGGCCCCTAGCGCCTTAAAACGGGCCACCAGGGGCTTAAGGGTCGTGAGATCCTCTTTCGTCATGGCCCAGCCGTGGTCCGAGGTGAGCTGACCGTCCCCGTCGGGGACGAGGGTCACCTGGGCCGGCCGGGCCGCCTCTACGAGTGCCTCAAGGCCTGGATAGCCGCTGTTCCTAGGGGCGGCGAGGGGGTTGCCTTCAATGTTGAATTCGGCATCCGGGTAGGCGCCTCGAAGCCAGGTGGCTAAGCGGGGCACATCATCGACGCGAATGTGGCGCTGATCGGGGCGGGGATGCACCGTGAGTCCGGAAGCCCCGGCCTCCATGGCCAGGCGCGCAAAGTCCAGGAGCTCTGGGCGGGCGGCGGCCCCCCGAGCGTTTCGAAGCAGGGCGATCTTATTCAAATTGACCGATAGGGCGATCATGGGTCGCGGTCCTCCGGGGCCTTCAGGTAGCCCTTACGTCCTAGGTAAATCAGCATGAGCGCCGTGTAGAGCACGGTCAGCCCGATACCGCCAAAGAGCTTATAGCTGACCCAGAACGCTTCGCTGAAGTTGTAGGCCACCACCAAGTTCAGCACCGCCGATAGGGTAAAGGCGCCGGCCCAGTACCAGCTGAGCGTTCGCCATACCGCTTCCGGGAGGGGCAGCTGGCCCCCAAGAAGCCGGGAAAGCATGGACTTTTGTCCGAAAAGGTTGCCCCCGATGAGGACGAGGGCGAAGGCCCCGTTGATGAGCGTGGGCTTCCACATGATGAAAATCGGATCTTGCAGGTAGACCGTCAGCCCCCCGAACCCGAAAACGAAACCGCTCTGGGCCTGCATTTGAACCCCCAGCTTGCCGGCTAGCAGTCGATAGAGCACGGCGGCGACGAGCTGTGCGCCCATGAGGGTCCAGGTGGCGGTCACCACATCGCTGAATTGGGCGGCGATGAAGAAGGCGGCGACGGGTCCAAATTCAAGGAGGCTTTTCATGGGGGACCCGTTTTCCTTGAGGGGGGAGGTATTCGATCGTCATAATAGTCGATCGGCCGAGGCCTTGCCTCCGGCCAGCCCTATTTTGAGGCGAAGGCTTATGGCGCAATTCTTTTCCATTCATCCCGAGAATCCCCAGTCCCGGCTAATTAAGCAGTCGGTGGACATCATTGCCCGCGGCGGGGTGGTGGCCTATCCCACGGATTCGGCCTACGCCCTGGCCTGTCGTTTGGAAAATAAAGATGGCCTCGAGCGCATCGTACGTATCCGGGATATGGACCGGGATCACAACTTCACCCTGGTCTGCCCCGACCTCTCCGTGCTCGCGACCTATGCTCGGGTGGATAACACCGTGTTTCGCGCCCTGAAGGCTCATACTCCTGGGCCCTTCACCTTCATCCTGCCGGCAACGCGGGAAGTGCCCAAGCGGCTGATGCACCCTAAGCGCCGCACCATTGGGCTGCGCGTGCCCTCAAACCCCATTGCCCAAGCGCTCCTGGCGGAGCTCGGCGAGCCCCTCATGTCCTGCAGCCTGGTGCTTCCGGGGCAGTCCGGGCCGGAAACGGACCCCTGGAACATCCGAGAGCTCCTAGAGCACGCCGTGGATCTCGTTATCGACGGCGGCTTTTGCGGCCTCGAGCCCAGCACCGTGGTCGATTTCACCGGGGTTGAGCCGGCCCTGCTGCGGCAAGGTCTTGGCGATGCGTCGGCCATCGTGGAGGGTCCGTAGGGCCCCCTGGCTTTGCTATCATGACGACGTTGGGCGCGCGCGGCGCCCGTTTTACATAAGGGGTTTTGCCTTTGGCCACGGGGGATTGGGATCGTCGCGTGCTTTCCGGCATGCGGCCGACGGGACGCTTACACCTTGGGCACTATCATGGGGTGCTAAAGAATTGGGTGCGGCTCCAGCACGAGTACGAGTGCTTCTTCTTCGTCGCCGATTGGCATGCCCTCACCACGCATTACGAAAACCCCTATGACATCGAGCAGAACTCCTGGGACACGGTGATCGATTGGCTGGCCGCGGGGGTGAATCCGGGTTCCGCCACCATCTTCATCCAGTCTCGGGTACCGGAGCACGCTGAGCTCCACCTTTTGCTCTCCATGATCACGCCCCTGGGGTGGCTTGAGCGGGTGCCCAGCTACAAGGATCAGCAGACCAAGCTTCGGGAAAAGGACCTGGCCACCTATGGCTTCCTGGGCTACCCGCTGCTGCAGGCTGCGGACATTCTGATTTACCGCGCGGGGCACGTTCCCGTGGGGGCCGATCAGGTCGCCCACGTCGAGCTGACCCGGGAAGTGGCGCGTCGCTTCAACTTCATCTACGGCCGAGAGCCGGGCTTCGAAGAGGCCGCGGAAGCGGCGGTAAGGAAAATGAGCAAGAAGGCCCAGCGCCTTTACAACGATCTGCGCAAGGCCTACCTCGAGCGGGGGGACGAAGAGTCCCTTGAGCGCGCCCGGGCGCTGCTGGCGGAGCAGCAGAACCTTTCCATTGGCGATCGAGAACGACTTTTTGGGTACCTCGAAGGCGGCGGCAAGCTGATCCTCCCGGAGCCCGATGCCTTGCTCACGGAAACGCCCAAGGTGCCCGGCCTCGACGGCGAGAAGATGTCGAAGAGCTATGGGAACACCATTAGCCTTCGCGAGGCGCCGGAGGAGGTGGAGCAGAAGATTCGCACCATGAAAACCGATCCGGCGCGGGTGCGGCGGAACGACCCCGGCGATCCGGCCAATTGCCCGGTCTGGGGCCTGCATGAGCTCTATTCCGACGACAGCACGAAGCGCTGGGTGGTAGACGGCTGCAAGCGCGCAGGCATGGGCTGCCTGGACTGTAAAAAGCCCCTTATCGATGCCATTTGGAGCGAACAAAGCGGCATGCGTGATCGCGCTCGGCGCTATGAGGAGCAGCCTGAACTGGTCAAGGCCATTATTAATGAGGGGGTGGAGCACGCCAGGGATGTGGCTCGGGATACGCTCGAAGAAGTTCGGGCCGTCATGGGATTGACCCACCGGTGAGCGAGGGGGAAGGCGGAAAGCGCCTCGAAACGCTCCGCGCGGCGGGGCAGGCTCAGGGGGAGTTCCCCTTCGCTATTGTCGAAGGGAAGACCGTCACCGAGCTTCCCAAGGACCTCTACATTCCCCCGGATGCCCTTGAGGTGTTCCTAGAGGCCTTCGAAGGCCCCTTGGATTTATTGCTATACCTCATTCGTCGGCAAAATCTCGACATTCTCGAAATTCGCGTGGCGGAAATCACGCAGCAGTACATGCAGTACGTGGAGCTTATGCACGCCATGCAGTTCGAGCTGGCGGCGGAGTACCTCGTGATGGCGGCCATGCTGGCGGAAATTAAGTCGCGCATGCTGCTGCCCCGGCCCCAGCTCGATGAGACGGAGGAGGGGGAAGATCCTCGCGCCGAGCTGATTCGCCGGCTTCAGGAATA
>RGAU01000080.1 GCA_009919975.1 Gammaproteobacteria bacterium | reverse complement strand
GCCCATCGTGCCGGACGAGGCCCGCACCTTTGGCATGGATGGGCTCTTTGGGCAGGCGGGAATCTATGCGCCGGCGGGGCAGCACTATAAGCCCGTGGACGCCGATACCCTGGCCCCCTATCGGGAAGCCTCGGACGGGCAAATCCTCCAGGAGGGCATTTGCGAAACCGGCGCCATGGCCAGCTTCCTAGCGGCCGGGACGGCCTACGCCAATTTTGCCGTGCCCACCATTCCCTTCTACATCTTTTATTCCATCTTCGGCTTCCAGCGCGTCGGGGACATGATTTGGGCCGCCGGGGATGCCATGGCCCGAGGCTTCCTGCTCGGGGGTACCTCCGGGCGGACGACGCTGAACGGCGAGGGGCTGCAGCACCAGGACGGCCATTCCCAGCTCCTGGCCCTCACGGTGCCGAACCTGAAAGCCTATGACCCGGCCTTCGCCTTCGAGCTGACGGTGATCATTCGCGATGGCATCGAGCGCATGTATGGCGAGGGCGAGGATGTTTTCTATTACCTGACGGTCACCAATCAGAATGAAGTCATGCCCGCCCTGCCGGGGCTGGGCACGCCCACGGAAGGGGCGGTCATCGACGGCATCCTGCGCGGCCTCTACGCCTTTGAGCACCGCACGCCAGACGGCGGCGCCCCTGCGCCCGTGGCCAACCTACTCGGCAGTGGCGCGATCATGAAGGAGGTGCGGGCGGCGGCGGAGCTGCTGCTGGCGGAAGGGGTTGCCGTCACGGTCTGGAGCGTCACCAGCTACGGCGAGCTGGCCCGGGACGGGCGCGCCGCGGAGCGGGCGAAGCGCCTTGACCCGCAGTCGGCGCGTCGCCCCTTTGTCGCGGAAGCCTTTGAAAACGCCGAGGGGGTGTTCGTGTCGGCCAGCGACTACATGAGCGCGCTTGGCGAATTGATCAGCCGCTGGGTACCGGGCCCCTATGCCGTACTGGGCACTGACGGCTACGGCCTATCCGAATCCCGCGATGCGCTCCGCGATCACTTCGAGGTCTCTTCGGCCTGGATTGCCCACGCGGCGCTGGGGCTCTTGGAGGGGGAGGGCGCTGTTCCGGAGGGAGCAACGAGGGGATTTGCGGCCGCTCACGGCCTTCGGCTCGATAAAATCGATTCGGCGCATTATTAAACCCGTTTTTCCAAAACGAACCCCCCCTAAGAACTGGAGGGCTCTAGCAATGAATGGACATCTTCGAATTGAGAATAAGGGTGGCGTCCGAAGGCTTCAGTTAGATAAGCCTGCGCGAAAGAACGCCCTCACCCCGGCCCTCGGCTGGGCCCTCGTGGCGGCGGTGGACGCCGCAGCGCAGGACGACTCCGTGCGCGTGCTGGTGATTACCGGTGGTGAGCCCGGGGAGGCGTTTTGCTCTGGCGCCGATCTGGCGCGCCCGGAGGCGGGGGAGGATCCCAATCCCCAGTCTCCGCAGGACCAGCATCGACTGGATCGGCCAATTCCTCCTCGCCATCCGGGTGCGCTGCGACAAGCCCGTGATTGCGGCGGTGAATGGGGTGGCCGTGGGGGCCGGCGTGGCCCTCGCGCTCTGCGCCGATCTGCGCATAGCCGCGGAAAGCGCCATGCTCCACCCTGGCTATATCCGCGCCGGCACCTCTCCCGATGGCGGGCTTTCCTGGACCCTCACGACCCTCCTCGGCCACGAGGCCGCGCTGCGCTTTCTCTGGGACCCGCGCATGGTGCCGGCCCCGGAGGCTCAGGCCCGGGGGCTGGTGGGGACCGTGGTCCCCGATGGAGACTTCAGTGCCGTGGTGGCCCAGGAGGCGGAGCGCCTCGCCGCCCTGGCGCCCATCGGCGTGCGCCAGACGAAGCGCCTCGTGGTGCGGGCAAGCCTCGGCGCCGATCTTGCGGGGCAGCTCCGCGACGAGCTGGCCTACGTGCGCCGGGGCCTTTCCAGCGAAGATGGAAAGGAAGCGGTGCGCGCCATCTTTGAGAAGCGCACCCCGACCTTTCACGGCCGCTAGGGCCCTGCCCCGCGCTATACTTGCGCCTTTGGCACGGTCAGAAGGGAACAGCCATGAGCGAAGGCGGCGGGAAACTTTGGGGTGGCCGTTTTACGGAGGCTACGGATGCCTTCGTGGAGCGCTTCACCGCCTCCGTGGGCTTTGACCAGCGGCTGGCGCGCCACGACATCGCGGGCTCCCGGGCCCACGCCACCATGCTCGCCGAGCAGGGGGTGCTCAGCGCCGAAGAGCGGGACGCGATCCTGACGGGGCTCGACGAGATCGCCCGCGCCGTGGAGGACGGCACCTTCCCCTGGGCCGTCGAGCTCGAAGACGTGCACATGAATATCGAGGCCCGGCTAACCGACCGCATCGGCGCCGCCGGGAAAAAGCTGCACACGGGCCGCTCACGCAACGATCAGGTCGCTACGGACATTCGCCTTTGGCTGCGGGACGCCATTGATGCGCTGGATGCCGAGCTGCTGCGCCTTTGCGAGGGCCTTCTGGCCCAGGCCGAGGCCAACGCCGACACCATCATGCCGGGCTTCACCCATCTTCAGACGGCCCAGCCCGTTACCCTCGGGCATCACTTCCTCGCCTGGTTTGAAATGCTCCTTCGCGACCGCTCCCGCCTTCAGGATTGCCGCAAGCGCTTGAACGCCTGCCCCCTAGGGGCGGCGGCCCTCGCTGGCACCACCTTTCCCATCAACCGGGAACGGACTGCGGCGCTGCTCGGCTTCGATCGGGTGGTGGAGAATTCCCTGGACGCCGTGGGCGACCGGGACTTCGCCATGGAGTTCACGGCCTGGGCCAGCATCACCATGGTGCACCTCTCGCGCTTCTCGGAAGAGCTCATTCTTTGGGCCTCGGCGCAGTTCGCCTTTATCGATCTGCCCGATCGCTTCTGCACCGGCTCTTCAATCATGCCCCAGAAGAAAAACCCCGATGTGCCCGAGCTGGTGCGGGGCAAGAGCGGCCGGGTGGTGGGGCACCTCATGGCCCTGCTGATGCTCATGAAGGGGCAGCCCCTGGCCTATAACAAGGATAACCAGGAGGACAAGGAGCCCCTTTTTGACTGCGTAGATACGCTGTCCGATTGCCTCCGGGCCTTCGCCGATATGGTGCCGGCCCTCGTGCCTCGCGTTCGGGCCCTCCGGGAAGCCGCCATCTCCGGCTTTGCCACGGCCACGGACCTCGCCGATTACCTGGTCCGCGCCGGCCTGCCCTTCCGCGATGCCCATGAAGTGGTGGGGCGTGCCGTGGCCCATGCGGTCACCGCCGAATGCGATCTTGCGGAGCTGTCCCTGGAGACCCTTCAGGGCTTCTCCGATCGCATCGGGGAAGACGTCTATGCCGTGCTCACGGTGGAAGGCTCCGTGGCGGCCCGGGACCACTTCGGGGCCACCGCCCCCTCCCAGGTCCGCGCCGCCGTGGTGCGGGGTCGGGAGCGCCTGGCCCAGGGGCTGCTATGATGCGGCGCCGAGCCCTTTTGCCCACCTTTTTCGGGAGCTAACCCCATGCTGCGACTCGCCCTCTTTGCCCTGCTCCTGTCCGGAGCGGTGGCCAGCTGTGGCATCAAGGGGCCCCTGTCGGCCCCGGGGCAAGGTGACGCCCAGGTGCAGGGGTAGGCGCGTGCTCGGTTCCTTCGCTTACGAGGGCGGAACCCTCTGCGCCGGGGCGGTGCCCCTCGCGCCCCTCGCCGAGCGCTACGGCACGCCGCTCTATGTCTATGATTTTGATGCCATTGCGGCGCGCTACGGCGCTTTCTCGGCGGCCCTCGGGGACCAACCCCATCGTATCTGCTACGCCGTAAAGGCCAACAGCAACCTGGCCTTGCTGGCGCGCCTAGCCCGCCTGGGTTCGGGCTTCGACATTGTCTCCGGGGGGGAGCTTGCTCGGGTGCTGGCCGCTGGCGGCGATCCGGCAAAAATTGTCTTTTCCGGGGTAGGGAAAAGCACCGCGGAACTGCAGGCGGCCCTCGACGCGAAAATTGGCTGTTTCAACGTGGAATCGGAGCCGGAGCTTTGGCGCTTGGCTGCCCTCGCGGAGGCGGCCGGGGTGGAGGCGCCCGTGTCCCTGCGGGTGAACCCGGACGTTGATCCAAAAACCCACCCCTATATTTCCACGGGCATGAAGGACAACAAGTTCGGGCTGGCGGTCGACCAGGCCGCTGCCCTCTACCCACGCATCGCTGCCCACCCAGGGCTTCGTGCCGTGGGCATCGATTTCCATATCGGTTCCCAACTCACCACCCTGGAGCCCTTCATCGATGCCCTTCGCCGGGTGCTTGCGCTGGTCGATCAGCTGGAAGCAGACGGCATTACCCTCTCCCACATTGATGTGGGGGGCGGCCTTGGGGTGCGCTATGACGATGAAGCGCCGCCCTCCGCCGCGGCCTATGCCGCAGGCCTAAGGGGCGCCCTCCAGGGCCGGTCCCAGACCCTCGTGCTCGAGCCTGGCCGCTGGCTGGTGGCGGAGGCGGGCGCGCTGCTCACCACGGTGGAGTACGAAAAGCACCACGAGGGTAAGCGCTTCCTCATCGTGGATGCGGCCATGACGGAGCTACTGCGCCCGGCGCTGTACGATGCCTGGCATCCCATCGTGCCCCTCGCCGAGCCCGCCGCCGATGCCAAGGGCGATCCTGCGGACGTGGTGGGCCCGGTGTGCGAATCCTCCGATGTGCTGGGAAGGGATCGCCCCCTGGCCGCAGGGGAAGGGGACGGCCTTGCCATTCTCGGCGCCGGCGCCTACGGCTTCGGCATGGCCTCGAACTACAACACCCGAAATCGCCCCGCGGAGGTCCTCCTGGAGGCGGGGCACGCGCACCTGGTGCGACGGCGGGAGCGCTACGAAGATCAATTCGCCTTGGAAAGCCTTGCGTTGCCGGGGGGCGAGTGAAACTCAGCTTCACCAAAATGCATGGCCTCGGGAACGACTTCGCCGTCGTCGATCTTTTGACTCAGCGCGTCAAGCTGAGTCCGGCGCAAATCGCGGCGCTCGCCGATCGGCACCGGGGCATTGGCTTTGATCAGCTGCTTGCGGTGGAGCCCCCGCAGCGCCCGGAGGCGGACTTTCGCTATCGCATTTTTAATACGGACGGCTCGGAAGCTGAGCAGTGCGGTAATGGCGCCCGGTGTTTTGCCCGCTTTGTGGTGGAGCGGGGGCTCACGAAGAAACAAACCCTGGTGCTCGAGGTCCCCCGGGGGACCATCACCGCCACGCTTCAGGATCAGGGCTGGGTCGAGGTTGATATGGGGGCGCCGAGCTTTGCGCTGGACGCCTACCCCGTAACGCTCGGTGCCCGAGCCCAGGCTCAGGGCCTTTCCGTGGAGCTCAGCACGGACGCCGGGCCCGCGACGCTCACCCTCGTGTCCATGGGTAACCCCCATGGCGTAGTCTTTGTTCCGTCCGCGGCGGACGCGCCCGTGGCCACCCTAGGGGCAGCGCTCCAGGCCCACGAGGCGTTCCCGGAAAGCTTAAACGTGGGGTTTTGCGAAGTCGTTGATCGTAAGCGCCTACGCCTTCGCGTTTACGAGCGCGGGGTGGGGGAAACGCAAGCCTGTGGCTCTGGCGCCTGCGCCGCGGTGGCGGCGGCCCGGGAGCAGGGCTGGGTCGGCGATGAGGTCACCGTCACCCTCCCCGGCGGCGACCTGCGACTGCGCTGGCAGGGCCCCGGGACCCCTCTTATGATGGCCGGCCCCACGGCTTTTGTTTACGAAGGACAGGTTCGAATATGACGGAAGCTGCCGTGGTGGCCTTTCTTGAGGCCAACCCAGACTTTTTTCAAAGGCAGCCCGAGCTGCTGAACAAGCTGGAGCTCCCCCATGAGGTGCCCGGGGCCACGTCCCTCGTCACCCGTCAGCTGGGGGTGCTGCGGGAGCGTAACCAGGCCCTGCGGGCGCGCCTTGGGGATGTGCTGGAAAGCGCAGAGAGCAATCACGCGCTCTTCGAAGCCACCCTGAAGGCCACGCAAGCGCTTCTCGCCCTGTCCCGTAGCGTGCGCGGCGCGGAGGCCCTCGCCATTCTCCGAAACCATTTCGCTGCCGACGCCATTGCCCTCAAGGCGGTGGTCCCGGAGGGGGCGGGAAGCCCCGTGCCGGCGCTCCCGGTGGTGAGCGCTCCGGCGCTGGAAAGCATCCTGGGGCCCTTGCTCCAGGAGGGGCCGGCCTGCGGGGCCCTACGCCCGGAGGAGCAAACCCTCCTGTTCGACGAGGCGCGCTATCCCTCGGCGATCTTCGCTCGCTTCCCCCTGCGCCAGGGCGCCCTTTTGCTGGCCTTCGGCAGCCGCGATGGGGGCCACTTCACCGCCGCCATGGGCACCCTGTTCTTCGAATTTTTGGGCCAAACCCTCGCGGCCCTGCTCGACCCCACGCCCTCGGGCGGTCGGGAGCGCTAGCCGTTCATGGCGCCCGTGGAAGCTTTCCTCGAGCGCCTCGAGCGGGAAGCCCAGCTGTCTCCCCGCACCGTGGAAGGCTATCGCCGGGACCTCGCCCGCTTCCATGAATGGTGGGAGGGTTCGGGACGCAGGGCTGGGGACTACGCCGCCCTCACGGCGCACGACCTCCGGGCCTTCGTGGCGGCGGAGCACGGCCGGGGCCTCGGGAGCAAAAGCATCGCCCGCGCCCTTGCAGCGCTGCGCAGTTTCTTTCGTTACCTAATCCAGGAAGCGGACCTGCCCCGGAACCCTGCGGAGGGGGTGCGGCCGCCCCGCGGGGCCCGGCGCTTGCCGCGAACCCTCGACGTGGATGCCATGGCTCAGCTCCTCACCCCCGAGGACGGGGGAGAACCCTGGCTGGCCTGCCGGGATCAAGCGATCTTCGAGCTCTTCTACTCCAGTGGGCTGCGGCTGGCGGAGCTGGTCGGCCTCAATGTGGAAGATTGCGATCTCGCGGAGGGGCTGGTGCAGGTTACGGGCAAGGGCCAGAAAACCCGCCGCGTGCCCCTCGGGGGGGCGGCTCGGGAGGCGATCCTTGTCTGGCGCCGCTTTCGCGCCGAGCGCTTCCCGGCCCAGCCCTTGGAGCGAGGGCCGCTCTTTCTTTCGGCGCGAGGGCAGCGTCTGAGCCCGCGAAGCGTGCAGGCCCGGCTGAAGGCCCGGGCCCAGGTGCGGGCGCCGGGGCAGCGGGTTCATCCCCACGCCCTGCGCCATTCCTTTGCAAGCCATATGCTCGAAGCCAGCGGTGATCTGCGCGCCGTGCAGGAGCTCCTGGGCCACGCCGATATCTCGACCACGCAGATCTATACCCACCTCGATTTTTCCCATTTAAGCGGTGTTTACGATCAAGCCCATCCCCGGGCCCGGCGCCGCACCAAGGACGAGGAATAAGCCATGGCCGAACCCCTGCGTCTGCTGTGCTTTGATTTGGACGACACGCTGTGGCCCGTGCGCCCGGTGATCATCCGCGCGGAACATCGCCTGCGGAATCACCTCGACGCGGTGGCCCCGCAGGTGCACCAGCGCCTCGGTCCAGAGGATTTCGCCGCCTTTCGGGAGGCGCGGCTCGGGGCCGATCCCACCCTGCGGCATCGCCTATCGGCCCTACGCCGGCTGGTCCTTGAGGATGCGCTTCGCGCCTCGGGCTACGAGGAGGCTGAAACGCTGGCGGCGGAGGCCTTCGAGGTGTTTTTCGATGCGCGCAACGACGTCGCCTATTTCGAAGGCACGCTGGAGGCGCTCGAGGCGCTGTCCCGGCGCTATACGCTGGCGGCCCTGTCCAACGGGAATGCGGATATTCGACGCTTGGGGCTCGAGCGGATTTTCGCCTTTCACTTCAATGCGGAGGGGGTGGGGGCGCCGAAGCCCCAGCCCGCCATCTTTGAGGCGGCCCTTCAGCGCGCAGGCCTTGGCCCGGAGCAAGCGGTGCACATTGGCGATCACGCGGTAGATGACGTGCAGGGGGCCGCTGCCGTGGGCATGAAAACCGTGTGGGTGAATGAGAGCGGGGCACCTTGGCCGGGGCCCGGGCCGGCGCCCGATTGGGTCGTGCCCAATATCCCAGCGCTTCTGGAGATTTTCTAGCGTCGGCCGTGGGCCTCGATAAAGGCTTTGACGGCGTCTTCCGAGGCCGGCAGGGGTGTAGAGCGCTTCGGTAGCCCGGCGAGCCCTTCCACCCGGGGGTGGGTCGCAAGGGGTGCGCCGACGGCGCCGTTCACCGCCTCCGGGAATTTCGAGGGATGGGCTGTGGCGAGGCACACGAGCGGCTCGTCTCCCTTCCGAAGGGTGCGCCCGGCGGCCACGCCCACGGCCGTGTGGGGGTCGAGCAGATAGCCTTCCTCTTCGTGCACCGCCGTGATGGTCGCCAGGGTTTCCTCCCGGCCCACGGCCTGGGCGCAGATGAGATCGTCGATGGGCGCCCCATCGTCTAAATGGAAAGCGCCGCTTTGGGCGAAGCTTTCCATGGCCCCTCGAAGCGCCTCGGCGTTTTCTCCAAGGCGGTAGAAGAGGAAGCGCTCGAAGTTGCTGGCTACCTGGATATCCATGGACGGGCTGATGGTGAATTTCACATCGCCGCGGGCGTAGCGCCCCGTATTGAAGAATACGGAGAGGATGTCGTTTTCGTTCGTTGCCAGGATGAGCTGGGTGATCGGTAGGCCCATCTTGGCTGCCAGCCAGCCGGCGAAGATGTCCCCGAAGTTCCCCGTGGGGACGGAGAAAGCCAGAGGCTTCTGCCCCGCGGCGTAGTAGGCATGAAAGTAGTAGACCACCTGAGCGAGCACCCGCGCCCAGTTCACCGAGTTCACCGCCCCGAGGTGCCAGCGCGCCTTAAAGGGTAAATCCCGGAAAATGCTTTTGAGGATCGCTTGGCAGTCGTCGAAGGTTCCATCGATGGCCAGGGCGTGGACGTTCTCGTCCGCCACCGTAGTCATTTGCAGTTCCTGAATCGGGGACGTTTTCATCAGCAGCCCGCCATCGGAAGCAAGGCCCATGAGGACCGCATCTTGAAAGGCCACGGGCTCCGTTTGCCCTCGGGTGCTGAAATAACGCATGGGTTGTGAGTCTCCAGAGGATGCGGGGCGCAGTTTACCGAAGGTGGAGCAGCCTGTCCGGCTAGAAGGCCTTCAGCACTTCCCGCAGTAGATCCCAGCGGTCGAAGCCTTGCTTGCCCCAATCCAGGCCGCGGCGAACGATCACCAGTTCCTGCTCGGGAAGAATGATGACGTATTGGCCCCGATTTCCTGAGGTGGAGAAGGCCGAGGCCGGGACATCGGTGCGGGTGCTGGGCACCAACCAGAAGTGGCCGCCGTAGGCGTTATCGATAGCCGCGGAGGCCGGCGCCGGCGTGCGGACGAAGTCGATCCAGGCCGGGTCCAGGAGCCGCTCTCCGGCGAACACGCCGCCCTGGGCATAGAGTAAGCCAAAGCGGGCGAGATCCCGGGGGCTCGTGTAGACCTGGGAGGAAAGGATGAAATCGCCGAAGCGATCGGTGGAGAGGAGGGTTCGATCCATGCCCAGGGGGTCCAGGAGCACCTCTCGGGGATAGGTAAGGTAGCGCTCTCCGAGCACGGCCTTCATGGCCCCCACGGCCAGTAGCGTGTCGTAGTTTTCGTAATCCCATACGGCGCCCGGGGTGCGCACGAGGCCCCGGTCCTGGGCGCCTACCTGGCTGCTGGCGCCGGCCCAATAGGCCAGGCCCGAGCCGATGGCGTATTCACCGCCCCAGCTGTCCACGGGATAGAGCCCGGAGCTCATGTGGAGCACCTGGCGAAGGGTGATGGCGCGGCGGGGATCGGCCTCTGGGCTCAAGGCTCGGCTAAGGCCCCAGCTCAGGGGGAGGGGGTCATCCAGGGCCAGCTTGCCCTCGGCCACCAGCAGACCCATGAGGGTGACGGCGAGGCTCTTCGCCGTGGACCAGGTGCGGGTCCGCGTATCCTGATCAAAGCCGGGCGCGTAGCGCTCGTGAATGATTTTGCCGCGATGAAGAATGAGGAGCGCCGTGGTGTTTTGCTCTGCCGTGGGGCGCTCGAAGGCCCAGGCGCTGGCGGCGGCCAGGGCGGCTTGATCCACCTCGGGCCCGGGCTCGGCCAAGGCGTTCAGATCGCCTTTGGGCCAGGGGAGGGCGTCGTTCGCCGTCGCGTCGGGCACCTCCGGCAGCGTCGGCAGGGGGGCGGCCTCATCTGGGCTCGTGTCCGGGGGAAGTACCACACAGCCGATCCCTGGCTGATAGCGAGCGCTTACGGACTGCTGGCCCAGGGCGCCGATGCGCACGGACCTAGCGGCCCGGTCGATGGCCACTTCCGCCGCGGCATCGCTGGGTTCGCCCACCGTAGCAGGATTCCCGAGGGGCGCCTTGAGATAGGCCAGCTCTTCCCGGAACACCGCCTCCAGGGGGCGCTCCGAAGTGAAGACGCCGTTGCAGAGCAGCACCGCCTGCACCCCGCGCTGAATGATCCCGCGAGGCCCATCAAGATAGGGGA
>RGAU01000079.1 GCA_009919975.1 Gammaproteobacteria bacterium | reverse complement strand
GGCTACGGCGCAGCGCCGGATATCCTGGAAAGCCGGATCATCGCTGAAGAATTTGCCGCGGCCCGGGTCAGCCCCGGGCTCGGGGGCCAGGGTATCTCCATGCTCGTGCCTACCCTTCTTGAGGTGGGCACGGAAGCGCAGAAGACCACCTTTATTCCGCCGACCATTCGCGGCGAAATGCTCTGGTGCCAGGGCTATTCGGAGCCCGGTGCGGGAAGCGATCTGGCCGCTCTCCGCACGAGCGCCGTGGTGGACGGGGATGATTTTGTGGTGAATGGCCAGAAAATCTGGACCTCTACGGCCCACCTTGCAGATTGGATCTTCTGCCTCGTACGCACGGAGCCCGAAGCGCCAAAGCACCAGGGCATTTCCTTCCTCCTCTTTCCCATGACGACGCCGGGTATTGAGGTGCGCCCCCTCGTCGATATGACGGGCGTGGCGAACTTCAATGAAGTCTTCTTCACCGACGTGCGCGTGCCCACGGGGCAGATCGTGGGCCAGCGAGGGGAAGGTTGGAAGGTGGCGAACACCATCCTTGGTCATGAGCGCGGCTCCCTGGGCGACCCCAACGCCACCATGACCCGCTTTAACGCCCTTCTAGAGCTGATGCGCCGGGAAACCCTGGACGGGCACCGGCTGATTGATAACCCCCTCTTTCGAGATCGGCTGGCTTCGCTCCAGAGCCGGGTGCTGGCTATGCGCCTTCACGACATGCGGCTCTTATCGAATAGGGTCAATGACGAGCGCGCGCCCCTGGCCAGCCTCATCACGAAGCTTCAGGGCACGGAGCTTCGCCACGAGCTGGAGGGCTTTGCCATTGATGTGCTCGGGGAGCTTGGCCTTGCCTACGGCGACAATCCTGATAAGCAGGACGGAGGCAGCTGGCAAACGAGCTACATGTACTTCCTCGGTCTGATTATTGGAGGGGGCACCTCCCAGATTCAGAAAAACATCATCAGTGAGCGGGGCCTCGGGATGCCTCGCGAACCGAAGCTTGCGAAATAAGGGGGCGTTATGCGATTCGGACTTTCGGAAGATCAAACGCTCCTCGATGCCACGGTGCGTCGGCTCCTCGCGGACCAGGCGCCGCTGGATGCGGTCCGAGCCTATGCCGACGGCAGCGATGATCACGCCCTGTGGGCCACCCTTTGCGAACTGGGTCTTGGGGGCCTGCTGGTACCAGAGGCGGCCGGAGGCCTCGGCCTAGGGGTGCTCGACGCTGCGGTGATTGCGGAGGCTCTGGGCTATCACGTCACTCCGGCACCCTTCCTGGGAACGGCGGTGCTGTTCCCTCGCGCCGTGGCGGCGGCGGGCCTAAGCGACGAACTCCTCTGGCAAGAGCGCCTGGGCGCCGTTGTGGAAGGCAGCCTTCGTGTAGGGGTGGCCTTTCCCCAGGCAGGGGGTCAGCGAGGCCGGGATAGCGTTACCGTAAGGGGCGAGCGCTTAAACGGCACGGTAACCCTCGTCCTGGACGATGCCGCTGAAGCCTATCTCGTGGCGAGCGACGATGGGGCCCTGTGGTGGATAGAGACCAGCGCTTCGGGCTGCGTTCGGGAGGCCTTTGAAACGGTGGATCGTAGCCGTCGCTGCTGCCGCCTCACCCTAACGGACTGCGCGGCAACGCTTCTCACCCAGGATCCCTCTGTCCTTGCACAGCTGCGGGCCGTGGCCTGGGTCATTCTTGCTGCCGACAGCCTAGGGGCGGGCCGAGCCATGCTCGAGAAGGCGGTGGCCTACGCCGGGGAGCGGGAGCAGTTCAATCGTCCCATCGCAACCTTTCAGGCCGTGAAGCACATGTGCGCCGAGATGGCCGCGGAACTGGAACCCTGCACGGCACTGGTGTGGTACGCCGCCCATTGCCAGGACCATATTCGGGACGAAGCCCTTACCACTGCGGGCCACGCCAAGGCGCTTCTCGGCGACGTCGGGCAGTTTGTGGCTAAAACCGCCACGGAGGTCCATGGCGGCATGGGCTTTACCGATCTAGTAGGGCTCCACTACTGGTTCAAGCGCATCGGTTTTGATCGCCAAGCCTTTGGCAATCCGCAGCGCGTTCGGGCGGAGCTTGCCGAGCTTCAGGGCTGGTAGGTAAGCGGCGGGGCCTTAGAGGCCCCGCTGTCCCCGCGCGTCGAAGGACACGACCACCCCATCCCCGCCGTCGTGAAGCACGCTCATGGGGATGAGCCCCTCGGGCAGGCGATGATCCCCGGAGAAGAAGAGCTGACGCCGGGCTTCGAAGTTCTCCAATAGCCCCGCACGTTCGCTGTCCGGTACTCGATCGCTTTCCCCCAGGATTGCCTTCACCGGAGCCCCGCGCATAAGCGTGAGGTTCATCTGTGGAAGCACCCCAGCGGCGCTGAACTCGGACAACACCGTGCGACCGCCATCGTGGTTCGCGATGCGGATATCCAGCCGGGTCCGGAGGATTGCGGGTACGGTATCGATGGCGAGGGTCTCCGGATCCCCGTCGGGAGAGGTGGCAATCAAGATATCGTCGATGCGGTCGGCGAGACCGTGGTCTCCGGCGCGGGCACGGAGACGCTCAGCGCCGGCTTCACTGGTCAGAATGTAGCTTTCCACGGGGCTGCCATCGGGGTGGGTCGCGTGGAAGATGCGGGCCTCGAAGATGTCCTTGGCCCCTTCCCGCAGCTTTCCGCTTTGCGTCACCACAATCTGCGCTGGGTAGCGCCGAGAGGACAGCACCCCAATGTCCTGCCAGGCGGCACGCTGCGCAGCGATTTTGTCGCCGATGTCCGCGTCAAGGGCGGCGAGCTGGGGCCAAGCAGCGGGGCCATAGGGTTGCCAGAGGTAGCCTTGCTCCTCCCCGTGATCGACGCCCTCCGTCACCACCGTATTACTCCCCACGATAACCGCGTCGGACAGGCCGTACTGCAGGGCCAAGCGATAGGCATCCAGGGGATTGCCTGCAGCGATGAGCCAGCCTCCATCAAAGCCCTTCACGTTGAAGCACCACTGCTGGCCTGCCCGAAGGGCCTCGGGTACGGCCTGCTCGAGGGACGCATCCCAGGCCTCCGCCGCAGGGCGCAGCACAAACATGCCAATGAGTAAGGCTCGATTGGTTTGCCGGGGATCTTCCATGAGGGGGAAGGTGGCCCCAGCGCCGAGGGCACCGAGGGCGTCCCCAAGGGGGAGCTCCACTGCTGCCCGGCCGCTGTCCTTGTAGATTTCTTGATGACTGAGGGTGCTCATGAGGAAGCTCCTGTGTGCTCTCCGGTCTGCCCATCGGAGACAGATGATCGGCGTGCCCGAAGCGTATGCAAATTCGCTTCGTGCCCGGCGCGAGAAATACGATAAAGGGCCAACATGACAATAGCGAATCCGTAGAGGACCCACTCCACGGGAATATAGAAAGTGGCGAGGCCAAAGATGGTCTCCTCGCTCACGCTGCCAAGGGCGGCGCCCGTAGGGAACTCCACCCAGGCCAGAAGCTGACCTGCGACCAATACTCCCAGGCCATTCACCGCTTTTTGGGCGAAGGTGTTCGCAGCGAAGAAGGTACCTTCAGAGCGGCGCCCGGTATGGACCTCACTGTCTTCCACCACGTCCGCAATCATGGCGCCTACGAGAATCGAGGACGTGATGATCAGGGCGACCTCGATGCCCCCGTGGGTAAGCACGATCCAAAAGAGCGCCTCCGTGCCGTTCACGGGAAGCAGGCCAAGCATGCGGAGGATAAATAGCGCCGGCGCGAGGGCCACCGCGACAGCGGTGATGGTAATGGCGGCGGGCTTCTTCCCTAGGGCTTGGGTCACCTTTGGCGCCAACCACAGCGCGACTAGGGCCGAGAAGAAGTAGGGAAACTGCAGATAGCCGATCTGCTCCGTGGTGAAGCCCCACATGTGCCGGGTGAAGTAGATGGAAAGGGTGGTGGAGACTCCGGCGGCCACGGCGGAAAAGAGCGCAGCGGCAAAGAGCACAAGGAAGGACGGATTCCCCAGCGTTTCCCGCAGCTCCCGGGCCGTACGCCGCAGGCTAAAGCCCTCATCGTTAGGCTGCACGCTTGGCGCCTTGAGGTAAGGAATGTGCCGGTGCGTGCCTAAGCTCGAGACCACGATGGAGATGAACATGATGATGGACGCGGACAGACCGTAGTGACGCCAGCCTTCGGTGTAAAGCAGCCCTCCCTTTGCCTCCGGGAGGAACACCAGATAGGCGAGCACGGCCATGGTGAGCCCGCCCCACCAGCCAAAAAAGTAGCGATAGCCCACAATCCGGGAGCGCTCGACGTAATCGTCGGTCAGCTCCGCCACCAGCGCCGTGGAGGGAATGTCATAGAGTGTGATGGTGGTTCGGATAAAGATCGCGAGCACCAGGAAGTAGGCCAGCAGTGCTTCTTGAGACCACTCTGGGGGTGCCCAGAGGAAATAGTAGGCCAGGGAGACGGGCACGGCTGACGCATACATGAAGGGGTGGCGCCGACCCCAGGGGGACCGAAGGTTGTCCGAGAAGTAGCCCACCAGGGGGTCGGAGACCGCATCGAAGATCAGGGCGATAAGAATCGCTACGGACACCCACTGGGCTGGCAGCCCCACCACCTGGCTATAAAAGAACAGCAAAAGGTAGTTAAAACCGTTGGACTTGGCCCCCTGGGCCACGGCCCCAAAGCCATAGGCTAGGCGGGTGCCAAACCCTAAATGCGGTTGCTCGCTCACCGTGCACTCCCTCCCCAAGCTTTCTTCAGGCTACTGGGTCCTTTGGGTCCTGTCCTCTTTTATTTCACTTTTGAGGGGGAGCCGCTATGGTCCCTGGGTGGCTTTGAGGTTTGGTGGGGGGCGACGTATGCAAAACCGATTAGGAAAGCTCGGCCTTCGCCTTTGGCGTGGAGTACTCCTGGGAACCCTCTGCACCCTCCTGCTAGGGTGCCAAGGACCCGAGCTCGCCCCCTTTCTTGCCAAGGCGCCGGCGCTGGACCTCCCTGGAACCCCGCGGCGTACCACGCCCTGGCCCAATGCCCTCGGCCCGGAGAACGCACGCTTCTCCCCTCTCGAGGCCCTGAATCCGGAAGCCGTTGGGGACCTACGCCTGGCTTGGGCCGTGCGCACCGGGGATGCGGGCACCTTCTTTCAGAACACACCGATTCTGGCTCAGGGGCGGCTCCTTGCCTGCACGCCTCACAATCAGGTGCTCGCCCTCGATCCTCTGACCGGGGCCACGCTCTGGCGCTTTGACCCTAAGGTGGGGCCGGGTCCCTACCCCAATCAGGCCAACTGCCGAGCCGTGGCGGCCTGGGAGGCGGCGCCGGCGGAGACCACCGCCTGCGCGGCCCGGGTGCTCATGGCCACGAACGACGCCCGGCTCTTCGCCCTCGATTTGGCCACGGGAACGCCCTGTGCGGATTTTGGAGCCGGCGGCGAAGTGGATCTGGCCGAGGGTATCGGTGATCGCCTCTGGCCTGAGGAGGTGCAAGTGACCTCTGCCCCCGCCGTGGTGAAGGATCTGGTGGTGGTGGGGTCGGCTATCTCCGACAACATGCGAACCGATGCCCCCTCCGGCGTGGTGCGAGCCTTCGATGTTCGTAGCGGGGCCCTACGGTGGGCCTTCGACCTGGCCCCTCCAGACTATCCCCCGGCGCCGGAGCGGCGAAGTGAGGACGGCTATCTCCTGGGCACGCCCAACGTGTGGGCTGGCTTTACCGTGGACGCCGACCGGGGGCTCATCTTCCTGCCTACCGGTAACCCTGCCCCCGACTACTTTCGGGATGATGGCCCCGATCGCTCCTACTACGGTTCCTCCGTGCTTGCCCTAGACGGTGAAACGGGGGCCGTGCGGTGGCGCTTCCAGCTGGTGCATCAGGACTTTTGGGATTTTGATACCCCGGCGGCGCCCGTGCTTTTCACCCTTCGCAAAAACGGAGAGGACCTTCCGGCCCTGGCCCAGAACAGCAAGATGGGCTTTGTTTATCTGCTCCATCGGGAAACGGGCGAGCCCCTGGTTCCAGTGGAGGAGCGTCCCGTGCCCCAGGGTGGGCCCCTGGCGCCCTATCTATCGCCAACCCAGCCCTTTCCCCCGGAAGCCTATCGCTTTGCCCGACCCTTTGATCCGGCGCGGGTACCCCTGGGCTGCGGAAAGCTTGTGGATGAAACGGCGCAAGGCCCGATTTTCACCCCCATCGGCACGGAATGGACCCTAGGCTTTCCAAGCCATGCGGGGGCGAGCAACTGGGGCGGACTGGCTGCGGACAGCCAGCGCCAGAACCTCGCCTTTCACATTCAAAGCCTCGCATCACGAACAAAACTGATTCCTCGCACGGAGGTTGCGGCGGTGCTGCCGACGCTGGCCAGCTGGGATCCCACCGTCGATCTTAACGCGCTAGACGAGGGCGCCTATCAGCCGCCGCAAGAGGCTTGGGCGGAGCTCATGGCGGCGCTTGAGGTGCCCCCGGGAGCGGAGCTCGCCTGGCAGCGCGGCACCTCCCACTTCATGGCCCGGGAGTTCCCCATGGCGCCCCTGCCCTGCGCCGGCGGCCCCTTTAACGAGGTCGTGAGCTTCGATCTTGCGAGGGAGCAACCCCATTTCCGCCAGCCCCATGGGCAAGATCCCCTCTCGAAGCGTCTACCCCTCGATTTGGGTACGGGGATGCTTGGCCAGGGCGGCCCCCTACTGACGGCGGGTGGCCTTCTGTTCCTGGGCGCTTCCGCCGATGAGCGCTTCCGTGCTTACGACGCACAGAGCGGCACCCTACTTTGGGAACATGCCCTCCCCTATTCCGGGCTCGCGACCCCCATGGCCTACGCGGTGCAGAGCGAGGCGGGGACGTGGCAGAGCTTCGTGGTCATCGCCGCCGGGGGCGACTCACGCCTCGGCGCCTTCGGGCGCGGCGGAGGCGACTTCCTCGTAGCCTTCGCCCTTCCCTCGGCTCAGGAAAAATAGGAGCGGCAATGGATCCCATTGAAGGCCTTGGCGCCCTCGCCCTTGTCCCGGCTTCCACCGCGATCGTGTTGGCCTTTCTCACACGCAACACCCTCTTTGCCCTGGCCGTGGCCTGCCTGGCCGGGGTGCTTGTAGCGGGACTTGGGCTTGCGGGCTTTCCCAAGTTACTGGTTACGGCCCTGGGGAACGAAGGCTTTTCCTGGGTCATGCTCCTTGAGTTCTTCATCGGCATGCTCATCGCGTTCTTCCAGCGCACCGGGGCCATCGAGAACTTCTCCGCCTTTATCAGCCGACAAGCCATGACCCGCCGGCGGGTTCAGCTTATGACCTGGCTCATGGGCACCTTCGTCTACTTCAGCGATTACTTCAGCCCCCTCTTCGTAGGCAGCACCATGCGCAAACTGTCAGATCAGTACCGCATCAGCCGAGAAAAGCTGGCCTACATCTGCGACTCCACCTCGGCGCCGGTCAGCATTCTTGTCCCCATCACAGGGTGGGCAGTCTTTGTGGCAGGGCTCACCATTGGGATGGGTCCCATTGCAACGGCGGACGAGGCCATGGCGGTGTTCGTGGCCTCCGTACCCTATAACCTCTACGCCTGGATGGCGGTGCTGCTCGTGGCACTCATCGCGCTGGGCCTCCTCCCGGATTGGGGGCCCATGGCAAAGGCCGAGCGCCGGGCCCAGGACTCGGGTCAGGTATTGCGGCCCGGCAGCCAGCCCATGCTGGCTGAGGAACTCACGGGACTCGAGCCCTTTGAGGGGGTGAAAACCAGCCTCTTCTGGAACTTCTTTTTTCCCGTGCTGGTGGTGATTGGCTTTGCCCTCACGGCAGTGGCCCTTGTGGGTAGCGCCAAGCCCATGGAAGCGTTCCTGCTGGCCGTGGTCGTGTCGGCGGTGATCATGCGGCTCCAAGGCTTCCCCCTGG
The DNA here is from genome assembly GCA_009919975.1 of Gammaproteobacteria bacterium. Lineage (GTDB taxonomy): Bacteria > Pseudomonadota > Gammaproteobacteria > Pseudomonadales > Azotimanducaceae > Salivita. The sequence goes on along the minus strand of RGAU01000079.1, from coordinate 2,652 downwards.
AGGAAATCACCCGCACCGCCGTCACCGGGGTGAAGGGCATCATGCCGGCGGTGATCATTCTTGCCCTCGCCTACGCCCTAAACGCGCTGTCCGAGGCCATGCAGACGGCAGCCGGCCCTCGCCTTTCTTCTGACCGGCGCCGTAGCCTTCTCCACAGGCACCTCCTGGGGCACCTACGCCATCATGATCCCCCTGGCCCTCCCCCTGGCCTTGGGATTCTCCGGAGACGCCCTCGAGCCACTGGTCTATGCCACCCTCGCGGCGGTGGCCGGCGGTGGGGTTTTTGGGGATCACTGCTCTCCGCTGTCGGATACCTCAATTTTGGCGTCCACGGGCGCGGCCTCGGACCACATGGATCACGTCAAGACTCAGCTGCCCTACGCCTTTGCGGTGGCGGGCCTAAGCCTTGGGGCCTACCTGCTGCTGGGGCTGACGCTCTAGATAGGAGGAAGCGCTGAGCGCTTAAAGCAGGGGGAAGGGGCGATCAATACGGAAGGGTGCCAGGTCTAGGGGTGGCGCTTCCCCCTCGGCCAGGGCCGCAAGGCACGCCGCGGAGACGGCTGCCTGGGTAAGCCCGAGATGGCCATGACCAAAGGCAAAGAAGATCCCTCGGGGCGCGTCTGGCGCCGCCCCAAGGACGGGCAGGCTATCGGGAAGGCTTGGCCTAAAGCCTAGCCAGGGTTTCACCCCCGGGCCCCTCAAATCGGGGAGCATCCTTAGGGCGTGACGGCTTAGGACCTTGGCTCGCTCCCAGGCTGGCGGCGCGTTAAGGGATGCCAGCTCGACGGTCCCTGCCAGGCGGAGCCCCTCCGCCATGGGCGTCGCCGCAAAGCCGAGCTCGGGGAACAGCACCGTTCGCGTGAGCTCGAAGCCGGGCTCCGGATGAAGAATGTGGTAGCCCCGCTCCGTGGCCAGGGGCACGGCCCAGCCCAGCTGCTTCGCTAAGGTCGCGCTGTAGGCGCCGGCGCAGAGGAAGAGCTGATCCGCCAGGGGCTGGGGGCCTAAGCCGTGCACGCACACCTGACTGCCCTCCCGAGTGAGCGCCGCGACGGCCCCCTGCACAAAATGCCCACCGCGCGCCCTGAAGCGCTCAAAAAGCTGATCAGACAGGGCTTGGGGCCAGGGATGGTGCGCCGCCTCCGGCGCATAAATGGCCCCGGCAAGGCTCGGTGCGAGGGCTGGCTCGAGGGCGCGGGCTGCGGCGCCGTCGAGGATCTCGAAGGGGACGCCTCGCCGCGTTCGATAGGCATTATCGCGGAGGGCCGCCGCAAAGCCGCGGGGAGAGCCATAGGCGTAGAGCAGTCCCTTTCTCGTGAAGGGGGACGGCAGGCCCACCTGTTGAAGCAGGCCATCCCAGAAGCGCAGGGCAGGCTTCGACAAGGCGCTTGTCGCCACGGAGGCTGCCTCCGCACGCTTGGGCCGAGCCTGGGCCAGAAAGCGCAGCAGCCAGGGAAATTGCTGGAGCAGAAAGCTAGGGCGTAGGCGCACAGGGCCCTGGGGGCTCAGCAGCATGGCCGGAAGGCTCGCGACGAGCCCCGGCATGGCCTCCGGATGCACGGAGCTAGTGGCGATGATGCCCGCGTTGCCGCTGCTTGTCCCCGAGCCCGGCGCAAGCCGGTCGATAAGGGTGACGGTCACCCCGGGCCGCTGCAGCGCGAGGGCCGTGGTTAGGCCCAGGACCCCCGCACCAATGACGACCCGCTGGGTCAAGGCCTTAGGCGACGACGCCCTGGAGCCGCTCGCTGATGAGCTTCTCCGCGTCGGCGATGATGCTGTCGATCAGCTCCTTCACCGTGGGAATGTCGTTGATGAGGCCCTGAACCATACCTGCGGACCAGATGCCCCTTTGCGCTCGATGCCCACCACTTCGTCGCTGACGGCGTTCTTCATCACTCGCGCAGTGTTATGCAGGGTGCGGAAGATGAGGTTCGTTTGTCGCTCGTCGTTCTCGACCATGCGCTGCTTAAAGGCTTCATTGATAGGCGCTTCCTTGGTGACGCAGAAGCGCGTCCCCATGTTTACCCCATCGGCGCCCAGGGCAAGGGCCGCCACGAGACCCCGGGCATCGGCAAAGCCGCCGGAAGCCAGCATGGGGATCTTCACCTTATTCGCGGCGGCGGGGATGAGGATAAGCCCGGGAATGTCGTCCTCTCCCGGATGCCCCGCGCACTCAAAGCCGTCGATGGAAATAGCATCAACGCCCATGCGCTCGGCGGACAGGGCGTGACGAACGGCGGTGCACTTATGGATTACCTTAATGCCGTGCTGCTTGAAGTGGTCCACGTGTTCCTGAGGCTTGTAGCCTGCCGTTTCGACGATCTTCACCCCACCCTGGATAATGGCGTCGCGATACTCGGCATAGGGCGGCGGGTTGATGGCCGGCAGGATGGTCAGGTTCACACCGAAGGGCTTATCGGTCATCTCCCGGGTCCGCTTGATCTCCTTGGCGAGATCCTCCGGGGTCGGCTGGGTCAGCGCCGTGAGGAAGCCGAGGCCACCGGCATTCGCAACGGGCGCGATCCCATTCATCCGGGCACCCGACTTGCCGTGCAGGCACTGCGCGACCGATTTGGCAAACGGGCATCCCACCGCAGAGCCTATGCGCCGATGCTGGCCTCATTGCCCTGGATCGAACACCGGGTCGATCTTGCA
>RGAU01000078.1 GCA_009919975.1 Gammaproteobacteria bacterium | reverse complement strand
GCCGCCCTCATCCAGGATCGCTTTGGAGAACCGGACTAGAACGCCCGGCCCTAGGCTCCAGCGATGGTCATGCCGTCGACGAGCATGCTTCCCACCTCCACCGCCCGGGGCCGTTCCCCATCGTCAGCCACGGCGCGGATGTTGCGATAGACCTCCCGGAGCTGCCCGGCCACGGTAATTTCCTGCACGGGGTAGGCGATTTGCCCTTTCTCCACCCAGAAGCCCGCGGCGCCCCGGCTATAATCACCGGTCACGCCGTTAACCCCCTGGCCCATCAGTTCCGTGATCCAAAGCCCCGTGCCCAGCTCCTGGAGCAGCGCCTCACGGCTCAAGCCATCGTGATTCATGGCCAGGTTGTGCACGCCCCCGCCATTGCCCGTCGGGGCAAGGCCAAGGCGGCGACCCGCGTAGACGGACAGGGCATAGCTCTCTAGCCGCCCTTCGGCCACAAAGGCCTTAGGCGCCGTGGCTACCGCATCATCGTCGAAGCTCGCGCTGGCGAGCCCCTGAGGCCGTAGCGGATCTTCCGTGATGCTGTAGCGGGCGGGAAAGAGCCTTTCCCCGAGGGCATCGAGGAGGAAGGACGCGCGTCGATAGAGCGCCCCGCCGCTAATGGCCCCCACGAAGTGGCCCAGCAAGGAGCTGGCCACGGTGCTGTCGAACACCACGGGATAGCGGCCCGTGGGTACGGGGCGGGCATCGAGCCGCGCGAGCGCGCGCTCCCCAGCCCGGCGCCCCACGGCCTGCGCATCCAGTCCCGCGTCGGCGCAGCGGCGCGTGACCCCCCAACCATCGCGCTGCATGCGCGCCCCTTCCCCTGCAATCACTGCAGCGTAAAGCCCGTGGCGACTCCGCGGCTCAACGGCAAGGAACCCTTGGCTATTCGCATAGCAGCTCAGGCCGAGGGCGCTGGCCACCGTCGCCCCCTCGGAATTTCGCAGTTCCGGACTCACCGCAAGCGCTGCGGCTTCGCAGGCGATGGCAAGGGCTCGGGCTTCCTCTAGGGACAGGGCCCAGGGATGAAAGAGGTCGAGATTCGCCAGCACAACCGGGGCGAGCTCCGGCGGCGCGAGGCCCGCATGGGGATCCTCCTCGGCCTGATCCGCCAGAAACAGGGCCTTCTCTACCAGCGTCTCACAGGCCTCCGGGGAAAGATCGCTGCTGGAGACCGACGCCGAGCGCTGGCCTCGGAACACCGTGAGCGACAGATCCTGTCCCTCCGTCTGCTCCAGCGTTTCCAGCGCGCCCTGGCGCACCGTCAGCTCGAGGTTCTGACGCTTGGCCAGGCTGACTTCTGCCGCCGTAGCACCCCGGGCCCGGGCCCGGGCCAGCAGCCATGCCGCGCGGTCTGCCAGGGCGGCTCGTCCCGCCTCATCGACCCCAAGGCGCTCCGCGCTGAGCGCCGCCCCCTGCTTGTCAGCCATGACCCCTCCTGGTTCCACAATTCGGTAAACTGCGCCCTTCCTTCGCCGGCCGTGATCCCTTGCTATGGACGACTTCAACGACCCGGACGCCCTTGACGATGCGGCCTTCGACGACGCACCGCCGTCGAAAAGCCAGCGTAAACGGGAAATGCACGCGCTCCGCGACCTGGCGGAGCGCATCACGGGGCTGGGCAAAAATCAGCGTGCCGCCCTGCCCCTGAGCGACGCCTTTCACCGCGGGCTCACGGAATTCGACCGCCTGAAGGCCCGGGAAGCGAAGCGCCGCCACCTTTCCTTTCTGGGCAAGCTCATGCGGGAAGAGGACAGCGACGCTATCGAAGCGGCCCTCGCCCTGCATACGCAAGGCACGGCCGAGGCCACCCGGGCGCACCACGCTCTGGAAGCCTGGCGCGAGGCGCTGCTGGAAGACGGAAACGCCCTCACCCTCTGGCTCGACCTTTTCCCCCAAACGGATCGCGCCAAGCTGCGGGATACGCTGCGCAAGGCCCAGGCTTCGCGCCATCGCGGCACCGGGGATCCCACGGCCTACCGTTCGCTCTTCCGCCTGCTTCGGGACGCCCATGGTGCGGACCCTAAGCCCCTGTCCCCCCCACCGTCATCGACGACACCTTAAGGGTCGGTTGGCCCACCCCCACGGGAACGGACTGGCCGTCCTTGCCGCACACCCCAACCCCGGAGTCGAGGGCGAGATCGTGGCCCACGGCGGTGATGCGGTTCATCACCTCCGGACCCTGCCCAATTAGGGTGGCACCTTTCACCGGCGCCGTAATGCGCCCCTCTTCGATGAGGTAAGCCTCGGTGGTGGAGAACACAAATTTCCCCGAGGTGATATCCACGGACCCGCCCCCAAAGTTCACGGCGTACAGACCCCGCTGCACGCTTCGAAGGATCTCTTCCGGGTCGTCCTGGCCCGCCCGCAGGAAAGTGTTGGTCATGCGCGGCATGGGCAGATGGGCATAGCTTTCCCGGCGCCCGTTGCCCGTGGGCGCCACGTTCATGAGCCGGGCATTGGTTTTATCCTGCAAATAGCCCCGGAGCACGCCGTTCTCGATGAGCACCGTTTCCCCCGTCGCCGTGCCTTCGTCGTCAACGGTAAGGGAGCCGCGACGCTGAGGTAGGTTGCCCTGGTCGACGACGGTGCAAAGGGGGCTGGCCACGGCCTCCCCCACGCGATTGGAAAAGGTGGAGGTGCCACGGCGGTTGAAATCCCCCTCGAGCCCATGCCCCACGGCCTCATGGAGCAGCACCCCGGGCCAGCCCGGGCCAAGCACCACGGGCATGCTGCCCGCGGGCGCATCCACCGCATCCAGGTTTACCAGCGCAATGCGCACCGCCTCCCGGACCCAGTCTTCAAGGCGATCGCCTTCGAGGAGCTCGGCGAAGCTAATGCGGCCGCCACCGCCGGCACTCCCCCGCTCCCGGCGGCCGTTCTGCTCCACGACGACGCTCACGGAGAAGCGCACCAAGGGGCGCTCGTCGGCGCAACGCGTCCCGTCGCTCGCGAGCACCATCACCGTCTCCTGCCGGCCCACCAGGCTAGCGCTGACCTGAGAGACGCGCGTATCGAGGGTGCGAGCAAGCGCGTCGAGAGCCCGGAGCCGTGCCGTCTTGGCCTCGTCAGAAACAGAGGCAAGGGCGTTGTCCCCTGCGTAGAGCGCCGGCGCCCCCACAGCGGCCTTGAAGGCCACCGCTTGCCCCGTCGCGCCCCGTCCATCGGCGATAGCGCTAGCAGCGTTAGCCGCCGCCTTAAGTGACGCCCCATCGATGCCGTTTGCGTAGGCGAAGCCCGTTTTGGCCCCGGCCACGGCGCGCAGCCCGACCCCGTGATCAATGGAGAAGCTGGCATCCCGTACCCGCCCATCCTCTAGGACAAAGGCTTGCTGCTCGGCGTGCTGAAAATAGAGATCAGCGAAGTCGATATCCCCTCGGAGCATGGCGCCCAGCTGGATGGCCAGCTGCCCCTCGGTAAGATTCGCCGGTGCTAGAAAGCGCGCTTCCGCTGCGGCCAGGGACTCGGTCATTTTCCTGTCTCCTTAATTAGGCTCGGGCGCCGATTCCGCATCGGAATCCGAAGCGGGATCGGGTTTCGCCGAGGGCTCCGGGGCGGGCGCCGCGGGCTGAGCACTCTCAACCTCAAAGATTGAATCAAAGGTCAGCTCCGGCGCATCGACTTGTCCTCCAAGGAGGTAGCGCGCGCTGGAGAAGCGATCGATCTGATCGCGAAAGAGGCGCTCGGCCACCAGCACCCCAGCGCCGGCGATGGGGTTGGCCAGCAGCGCCGCGTAGGCCGCAGCCCAGGGCAGATTGTTCCCTACGGGGAGGGTGACCACCAGGTCCCCCGCCAGAGCGTAGCTTTCAAGGTCCACCTCGGCGACGAGCTGGAAGCGGCTTGAAGGCCCCTGCACTACCACCGGGCCCTGGGTCCTAAGCCGACCCTCGGCGAGGGCAAAGCCCCCCTCAATTTCATCAAAGACCAGCCCGCGCTTGTACACATCGGAGAAATCAAAGCGCAGGCGTCGGGCAAGGGCGCTGAAGTTCAGGAGCCCGAGAACCCTCATGGGCGCCCCCGCCGCATCGATCTGGATAAAGCGCCCCCGGTCGATATCAAAAATTACGGAGCCTTCGGCGCTCGGGAGGGTCAAATCTTCCGGTCCCCCAGGCCAAGCGAGATCCACGTCGAAGGCGAAATTTTCCGACTCCACCGTGGGCAAGAAACCAAAAGCCTCGAGGGCCTCGGCCACGTTGTCTCCTCCCACCCGGCCGCGATAGTGAGACTGAAGATCCGGCGCGTAGGTGAGGGTCAGGCGATGGTCCCCCCTTTCATCCGCACCCAGGCTCAGCCCCCGCCCCGAGGCCACCAGATCTTCTAGGGTGAGCGCCCTTTCATCTGCCGAGAGGTCAAAGGCGACCCCCTCGTAGGCCTCGCCAAAAAGCTCAAGCTGATCGACCCGAAAGCGGAGCGCTGGCCAGGTCGCCGGTTCCAATTCGCCGAGGGCCTCCAGCGAGAAGGGGTCCTCCGCGGGGGCAGGGGTGGCCCCCATGCCGTGATCCACCGCCGCCTCCAGAAGCAGCGGGGCCGCCTCCGCCACGGCGACCCCCGCCGGAGGGAACTGCAGAGAGGCCAAGCGCAAATCCAAGCTCCGGTCCTCGAGCACCGCTAGGGATCCCGTGGCGCTGGGAAAGGAGAAAACAAAGTAGGGGGCGCTGACCGCCCCCGCCATCACCAGCTGGCCGGCCCCGAAGGGCGCATCGCCCCAAAGGGCTTCCTCAAGACGCAGGGATGCCGCGAGGGGCAGGGCTCCCGCCCCCCCTTGCCCTTCCGCGGCGGGAAAGGTCGCCACCCGGGCCAGCCACGGATCCAGTTCAAAGCGGCTGACCCGGCCCTGCACCGTAACCCCGTAGGCGGGCTCCGGGGGCAAGGGCGCATCCAGGCCCAGGGCCGCTGAACGCAGGGCTCCGGCTTCAAAGCTCGCCCGGGCCGCTAGCCCGCCCCAGGCCAGCTGAAGCTTGGCTTCGGGGCTTTCTCCGAGGTCGGTCTGCTGATAGCGAAGATCGAGGATGGAGTCCCGAGCATCGAGAGGCGCGGGCAAGCCGGTGCGCAGGTCAACGGCCTCGGAGCGCGCGGAAAGCTCCAGGGCGCCGGAGCGCTCAATCCGAAGATCGGCGGTGTAGCGCATGGCGCCTGCCAAGCCATCAAGGTAGGGAATGCGCAGCCAGCGCGTCAGCGCTTCTCCCCGCAGGTCCCCTTCCGAGGCAAAAGCCAATCCCCCGTCCTCGAGGCTCCCCGTAATGGCAGCCCGGAAGGGGCCATCAAAAAGCGTCCCCGTGAGCGCCTGGGCGCTCAGGGCGCCGGGATAGGCATAGGTTACGGTGCCGCGGAGATCTTCAAGGGTGAGGCGGGAACGGCCGACGGCCAGCCCAACCCCCTCGAGCGTAGTGGCCACGGCCAAATGATCCGGAGCCTGTCCAAGCACCATGCCGAGGTCTAGGTCCAGCGCAAGGGGGCCCGCGGCTTCCCAGTCCTCGTTCAAGAACTCGAGGCCCGACCCCAGGGGCGCCGTGCGCAAAAAATCGAGGAGGGCGTCACCGGAGCCCTCCCCCTTCGCGGTTAGCGCCAGCCGCCGGGGTTCCTGCCCCGCCGGCAAGGTAAAACGGCCCTCCCGTAGGCTTAGGCCCTGGAGGCTTGCCCCCGCGACCGTACCGTAGACCGCCTCGGGCTCGAGCCAAAGGGTGCTCTCGAGCTGTGCAAGCTCCGGCCAGCGCGGGGCCGGGCGAAGTCGCCCCTCCCGTACGGCCAGGGCAAGGGAGGCGCTCCGCGCTTCCTTTCGCTCCGGCTTCAGGGGGCCATAGAGCACGAATTGCCCGCGCTCGACCCGGCCACCCCGCACCGCCTCCAGCAGCCAGCTTCGAAGCCCGGGCTCCAGCTTTTCCGGGAGATAGGCCCCAAGGAAAAGGGCATCGGCCTGGGTAAGGTCGAGGTCCAAGGCAAAGCGCCGATTCGCCTCCTCTGGAGTCAGGCGAAGGGAGAAGGCCCCCTGGGCCTGGGCCGCCTCCCCCCGGAGCGTGAGGTCCCAGCCTTCCATTTCGAGCCCAGCCTCGGACCACTGGAGCGCCAGCACCCCCGCCCCTGCGTCATACTGCCAACCCGCCGCAAAGACCCGGGGGAAGTGTAGGTAAAAGGGGCCGCTATCCCCCGGGCCGTGGCCTGAAGGCGCCCATCGAGGCCTCGCACCGTAGGCATGCCTCGATAGGCCGTGGCCCGGAGATCCGCAAGGCTAGCGGCAAAGGCGAGGCTTTCGAGCGGCTCTTCAGGGTTTAAGCGCAAGCGAAGATCGGTCAGCTGCCCATCCAGGGCAAGGCGCCGCAGCCAGGGTTCAAGGGTCTCCGGGCGGCGAGGCCAGGCTGCCGCCAACTCCGACGCCGTCCGCAGGGACAGCCGTGGCAGGTAAACCCTAAGCTCCGGATCCACGCCCCCGCGCCAGGCCAGCGCCGCATCGGAGAAGGAAACGGGCACCCCCGCCAGCCGGCCCTGAAGCGTGCGGAGCCAAAGCGCGCCGCTCTCCCGGGTGAGGCGCTTGCCCAATAGCTCAAGGGACAGGGACTCGGCCCCTAGCTGGTCGCTAAACTGGAGCGCCGGCCTCGGCGCGAAGGCGAAACTGAAAACCCGCCTCGCGATCAAAGGCGCCCTCCAGCGCCAACGCCTCCAGGGACCCACCGGGCAGCCGAGCCGCCTCGGGAATCCAGGGGGCCAGGAGCGCTCGGTCGAGGCGTGAAAGACGCCCAAGAATCCGTCCTTCCCGATCACCCTCGAGCAGCGGGTCGCCCCGGAGCTCGTAGCTCAGGGTGCCCGAAGCACCCGGCGCCCCATCCTCCTGGCTCAGGGCGAGCGCCCCCCGGTGCCATAGCCAGCCGTCCCGGAGCTCGCCGGCAAGGCGCCAGCGCTGGGCGCGTCCTAGGGCAAGGGAAACGTCGTCCAGGCTGACCGCATCGGCGTGGTAGATAGCCCGAAGCACCTGGGCCGGCAGCGCGGCATCGGCCGGTGCAACGGGGAAGCCACGAAGGCGCAGCCCCGCTTCGTCTTTCTCAAGGGCGATAGCAACCCCTCGAAGGGCAAGGCGGCGAGCGATGGGTAAGCGGCGATACAGGCTTTCCAGCACATCGAGCTCGAGGGTGAGGGCCTCCGCCGTCACCGCCGGAGCTCCGGGAGCACCCAGGCGAAGCCCTTCGAGTTCCACTACGGGGGTAAAGCCCGAGAAGCGCCCGCGCAAGGCCGTCGCAGAGACCGGGACGCCGAGCCGGGCTTCAAGCGCCTCAAGAAGTTGAGCGCGCTGCCCCTCGAGGGACGCCAGGGCTAGGCGTCCAAGCCCGCCATAGAGCGCGAGGGCAGCAAAGAGCAGCAGCCAGGGCCAAACCCAGCGCGTGCTGCCGGCGCGGGGCTCAGTCATGATCTTCGGCCTCGCCGCTGCGCGCCCCCGGGGGCGTGGAGAGCGCAAAATGTTCCGGATCGAGGCCCGCGCGCTCTTCTAGAATGAGGTCAATTTCCGACGGCAAGGGCGGCCCCTGGCGCCGCAGCTGTTCCGCCAGGGCCGAGCCAACGGTCAGCTGAAGCTGCGCCCCCGGCGCAAGGGCCGCGGCTGCTCGAGCCACCGCATCCCGGGCCTCCGCCGCCGCCAGGGCCGCGGCGGGCCGCCATCCCAGGCCATCACAGTGACTGCAGGGTTCGGCCAGCTGGGCGCGAAGGCTTGGACGCACCCGTTTCCGGCTCAACTCCACGAGCCCCAGGGGAGAAAAGGGGGAAATGCGCACCGTCGCCCCATCTCCAGCGCAGCCTTCCGCCAGCCGGGCCCAAACCTGAGCGCGATGTTCGGGGCGCTCCATATCGATAAAATCGATGACGATAATGCCCCCGAGATTGCGGAAGCGAAGCACGGAAGGAATGGCCTCCGCCGCCGCTAAATTGGTGGCGAGGAGCGTCTCCGCGGCGTCGCGACCGCCGACGAAGCCCCCCGTATTGACATCAATGGCGGTGAGCGCCTCCGTCTCCTCCACCACCAGATAGGCACCCCCGGGCAGGGGTACGCGCGGCCGCCGCGCCGCTTCCAGCGCCGCATCGACGCCGAAGGCCGTAAGCAGGCCCTGGGGACCTGGCCAGGGCTCCACGCGCTCCGCGAGGGGGGGATCCACGGCCTCGAGGTAGCGCTTCGCAGCGGCCCCGAGGGCCGGATCGTTGATCATGATCCGGGTAACGTCCGGCGCCGCCCAATCGCGCAGGGCGGCGAGGGCCGGAGGGAGGTCCTCATAAAGGCAGCTCGGCGCGGGGGCCGTGGCCTGCGCCGCCTCCAAGCGACTCCACAGGCTCAAAAGGCGCCGCCGATCGGCGGCGAGGGCTGCCGCCGAGGCCCCTTCTGCGACGGTGCGGGCCACCAGGCCCGGCCCTTCCCCCCCTTGCAGCGCGCGAAGAATGGCCGCGAGCCGGGCGCGCTCCGACTCCGTTTCAATCCGCTGGGAGACGCCCACATGCTCCGCGCCGGGCATCAGCACCAGCAGCCGGGAGGGCAAGGTAGGCGCGGTGCGAAGCCGGGGGCCCTTGGAACCCAGGGGATCCTTCACCACCTGCACCAAAATCCGATCCCCGGCCTTCAGCTGGGTTTCGAGGGGCGGCAGCGCCGCACCACGCCCCCGGGCCTCGGCCATGGCAGGAAAGGCAGGGCCCCGCACATCCTTGCTGTGCAGAAAACCGGCCCGGTCGAGGCCCAAATCCACGAAGGCCGCCTGCAGGCCCGGCACCACCCGAGATACCACGCCCAGAAAAAGCTGACCCACGAGCCGAGAGCCTTCGTGACGCGTGAGATCAAAAGCCTCGGGGCGGCCGTTATGCAACAACGCCACTCGGGTCAGCTCGCGACCGACATCCAACAGCAAGGTGCGGCTCACGAGGGCATCTCCCACAGGGCGAGCCCCAGCTCTGCCAGCAGCTGCGCCGTGGGCGCCAGAGGCAAGCCCATCACCCCGGTGTAGCTGCCCTCAAGGCGGGTTACGAAAATGCCCGCGCGGCCCTGGATCCCATAGGCGCCGGCCTTATCCCGCGGCTCCCCGGTCTCCCAATAGGCTTCCGCTTCTCCGGCACGAAGGGTCCGGAAGGTCACCAAGCTCCGATCCACGACGGATCGGGGTGCCCCGACCCTGGGGAGTAGCGCTACGGCGGTGAGCACTTCATGGGTACGCCCCGAAAGGCGCTGCAGCATCTGCAGCGCGTCGGCCCGATCCCGGGGCTTTCCTAGCACGGCGCCGTCGAGCGCCACGATCGTATCGGCGGCGAGCACGGGACGGGGATCCCCTGCCTCCCGGACGCGAATGGCGGACCCCTTTCCTAGGGCAAGGCGGCGCACGAGCGCATCCGGCTTTTCCCCGGGGGCCGGCGTTTCGTCGATGTCCGCGGGCAGGGCTTCGCACGTCAGGCCCAGCTGGGCGAGCAGCTCCACGCGGCGCGGGGACTGGGAAGCCAAAATGATGGGCGGAACCCCGGGCTGAGTCATAGGCTGGGCCCCAGCCAGCGCCGGAGCGGCGCGAGCGCACCGTAGACCAGGGGCCAGCACAGGGCGGTGACCACCGGCGCCCAAAGCAGGGCCAAGCTAAAGGCCTGGCCCCGAGCCAGGCGCAGCAGCAGCGCCGCCAGCACCTCGGCCCCAAGCACGGTTAGAAACACAATGAGCGCCTGCTGCACGATGGAGTACATGCGCAGGCGTTGGTGTAGGGACAGCCCCGCCCAGGCGATCAGCACGTAGGTCAGGGCGTGCTGCCCGAGCAAGCTTCCGGTCACGCTATCCACCAGCAGCCCGGCGATCCAAGCGCTCACCATGCCCACGGCCTCCGGGGCGGTCATCACCCAAAAGAGCAATACGAGCACGGCCCACTGGGGACGAAACCACCCAAGGGCCGGGGGCGCGAGGGGCGGCAGGGCCACCACGGTCAGCACCAGGGCCACCCCAAGGGTGAGCCAAAAGGCGAGGAGCGGCCGCGCCATCATGCGTCCGGCGCCCGGGGCGCCGGGGCCAGGGGCTGGTCCCAGGGGGGACGCTTGCCCCCGGCGACGGAGAGCACAACCACGTCCTGAAGACGCCGTAGGGGGGCCAGGGGCTCGGCGCGAACCGCTAAAAAGGCGTCGCTCGTGGAGCCCTCCACGGATACCACCCGAGCCACGGGATAGCCCGGAGGAAAGCGCCCTCCCAGACCTGAGGTCACGAGCACATCCCCCAGGCGAATATCGTCCTGACTCGATAGGTAGGGCACGCTCAGGGGTGCGCCTGGCCCCTGCCCCTGCGCCAGCGCCCGGAGCCCATTGCGGAGCACCACCACAGGGGTGCTATGGGCGAGATCATCAATGAGGAGGACCCGGGCAGAGAGGGCCCCGGTCTCGATGATTTGTCCTACAAGGCCCTCGGCGCCCAGCACTGCGTCGCCCAGGCCGATGCCCTGCCCGTCGCCCCGATCCACGATCAGCTGGCTGCGCCGGGGATCAGGGGTAACGCCAATCACCGCAGCGAAGCGCTCCCGCCCCACCACCCGTTCTGCCGATCCCAAAAGGGCCCGAAGCCGGGTGTTCTCCGCTTCAAGG
>RGAU01000077.1 GCA_009919975.1 Gammaproteobacteria bacterium | reverse complement strand
GCTCGGACTCATGGTTCCCAACGCCGTGCTACTGCTGACCCTAACCCTAGGGCTGAGCGCTTCCCGCATCGACCTCGCGGGCCCCTGGATTCCCGGGGTGCTCTACCCCGCGATGGCGCTGGGGGCCGCCCTGGGCCTAGGGGCGCAGCTTGGGCGCCGCTTCCGCCAGGCGATGCTTCGGCGCCGCGAGGCACGGCGCGGAGAACCCTAGGACCCTTTATTTACACCCGAGAGCTAATCATTTTGAATTAAGGCCAGATCACAACCTGGGAGGTGGGGATGAATTTCGAGTTTTCTGAAGAGCAGGACCTATTGCGAGAGCAGGCCCGGAGCTTCCTGCGGGATCGCTGCGATAGCAAAGCCGTGCGTACCATCCTTGAGGGGGACGCGCCCTTCGACGAGGCCCTCTGGAAGGGCATCGTGGAATTGGGCTGGACCGCCACGACCATCCCCGAGGCCTACGGCGGCATTGGGCTTGGTCACCTGGAACTCTGCGTGATCGCCGAGGAGCTGGGCCGCGTGCTGGCGCCGACGCCCTTCTCCTCCAGCGTTTACCTGGCGACGGAAGCCCTCCTGGCCTTCGGTAGCGAAGCCCAGAAGCAGGCCTATCTGCCGAAGCTGGCCGCCGGGGAGATCATCGGCACGGTCGCGGTCGCCGAAGGCACGAAAGCCCCCACGCAGCGCAACCTCGCTGCCCAAGCCTCAGGCGGTGCGCTCTCGGGGACCAAGGTGCCCGTGCCCGACGGTGACGTGGCCGACTTCGCCATCGTCCTCGCCAAGGACTCGGACAGCGCGAGCAGCTTTTACCTCGTGGATTTGAACGGCGCCGGGGTCAGCCGCAGCGCCGTGTCGACCCTCGATCCAACCCGCAGCCACGCCGAGATCGTCTTCGACGGCGCACCGGCGGACCTGCTGGGCACTCCGGGAGCGGGATTTGAGCAGATGGAGAAGCTCTTCGATCGGGCCGCCGTGCTCTTTGCCTGGGAGCAGGTCGGGGGTGCCGAGGCCGCGCTTTATATGGCCCGGGATTACGCCATGGGCCGCTTCGCCTTCGGCCGACCCATCGCTTCCTTCCAAGCCATCAAGCACAAGCTCGCGGACATGTATATCGCCCACACGCTGGCGCGCTCCAACTGCTACTACGGCGCCTGGGCCCTCTCCACCGACGCGCCGGAGCTCAGCGTTGCGGCGGCCACGGCCCGCGTATCGGCCACGGAAGCTTTCCACGAGTGCTCTAAGGAAAACATCCAAACCCACGGCGGCATGGGCTTTACCTGGGAGTTCGACTGCCACCTTTACTACCGACGCGCTTGGTTACCCAGCTAGAACATTCCAACAGCTAACGGGCCAGTACGGGAGAACCGCTATGGATTTTGCAGATACCACGGAAGAAGCGCGCTTTCGCCAGGAAGCGCGGAGCTTTCTTGAGCAGCACGCGCCGGCCCTCGCCGGCCGAGCAGGGACGGAGGAATCGGAAAGCGATTTCCTTGCCCGGGCCAAGGCCTGGCAAAAGCTGAAGCAGGAGAACGGCTGGGCCTGCCTGAACTGGCCCAAGGCCTTCGGGGGCCGGGGCGCCACGCCCATGGAAATGATCATTTGGAATCAGGAAGAGGCGCGCTACAACGTGCCTACCCAGCCCTTTGCCATCGGCCTGGGCATGTGTGGCCCGGTGGTCATGGGCTTTGCGGGGGACGAGCAACGGACCGCCTACCTTCCCAAGATGGCCTCCGGGGAGGAAATCTGGTGCCAGCTCTTCTCCGAGCCCGCGGGGGGCTCGGACGTAGCCAATTTGCGTACCCGAGCGGTGCAGGACGGGGACGAGTGGGTCATTAACGGGCAGAAGATCTGGACCTCCGGGGCCCAATACTGTGATTACGGCATCCTCCTGACCCGCACGGACCCCTCCGTGCCCAAGCACCAGGGCCTCACCATGTTCATCGTGAACATGAAGGCTCCGGGGGTGGAGATTCGGCCGATCAAGCAGGCCTCGGGGAAGCGACCACCGCCTGGGCGCCGTGGGGGACGGTTGGAAGGTCTCCATCGTGACGCTCATGAACGAGCGCCTCGCCGTGGGTTCCGCCAGCGGCCCGGACGCAAAGGAAATGCTTGCCCTGGCGCAAACGCTGGAAGTGGACGACCGCCCCGCCCTGGAGAACAAGGCCGTCCGGGATCGCATCGCCACCTGGCACTGCGAACAATCGGGGCTTCACTTCACAAAGCTTCGAGTGCAGTCGGCCATGTCCCGAGGAGAGACCCCAGGGCCGGAGAACTCCATTACCAAGATCGTCTCTGCCAACAAGCTCCAGGGCATTGGCAGCTACGGCATGGACCTCATGGACATGGGCGGCATCCTGGTGGACCAGGACGGCCAGGACGATAGTTTCTACGGCGCTTGGCTGAGCGCCCCGGGGCTCCGCATCGCCGGGGGCACGGATGAGATCCTCCGCAACATCATTGCCGAGCGCGTATTGGGCCTGCCCGGTGATATCCGCGTGGACAAATCCATTCCCTTCACGGAAGTCCCCCAGGGGGGGAAGGGCTAGATACCTTTCCCAACCCCAGACAAAAAAGCCCGCTTTCGCGGGCTTTTTTGTGCCTACCAGATTTTCACCCGGGCTTCCGGCGGCAGGTAGAGGGCATCCTCCGGCGTCACGGCGAAGGCCTCGTAGAACTCGGGCACGTTTCGTACGGCGCCGTTGGCCCGATACTTCGAGGGGGAATGGGGATCGGTCATGATCCGCTCCCGCAGCGCCTCCGGACGATACTTATTCCGCCAGATCTGGCCATAGCCCAGGAACACGCGCTGGAGCCCGGTGAAACCATCGATGACCGGGGGGGTCGCGCCGTCGAGAGACAGTTGGTAGGCCAGAAGGCCAATGGTGATGCCGCCTAAATCGCCGATGTTCTCCCCGAGGGTGAACTCGCCGTTGACGGAGAGATCGTCAAAGGGCTGGTAGCTGTTGTACTGGGCCACCAGCTGCCCCGTGCGGCTCTCGAATTCGGCCCGATCCTCGGCGGTCCACCAGTTGCGCATGACCCCATCGCCATCAAAGGTCGACCCTTTGTCATCAAAGCCGTGGCCAATTTCATGGCCGATCACCGCCCCGATGGCGCCGTAGTTCACCGCATCATCAGCGTTCAGGTCGAAGAAAGGCGGCTGAAGAATCGCCGCGGGGAAAACGATCTCGTTAAGGGGCGGCATGTAGTAGGCGTTCACCGTTTGCGGATTCATGCCCCACTCGGAGCGATCCACCGGTCCCCCCTGGCGCGCCAGCTGCCGCTCATACTCCGCCATGGCTGCCCGTTCGATATTGCCAAAGAGGTCATCGGCAGCGATGCGCAACGCGGAGTAGTCTCGCCACTGGTCCGGATAGCCAATCTTCGTGGTGAACTTCGACAGCTTTTTCAGCGCTTCCGTCTTGGTGGTTTCGGACATCCAGTCCAGGTCCTTAATGGAAACCTCATAGGCCTTCAGCAAATTCCCCACCAGCGCCTCCATGCGCGCCTTGGCCTCCGGCGGAAAATGCTTCTTCACGTAGGCCTTACCCACCACTTCCCCGAGGGTGCGATCCACCGTGCCCACGGCGCGGCGCCAGAGGGGCCGCTGCGCTTCCGTGCCCCGGAGCGTTTTGCTGTAGAACTCGAAGTTCTGCGCATCAATCGCCGGAGTCAGCACATCGGCGCGGGTATTGAGCACCACCCAGCGCAGGTAGGTTTTCCAGTCCTCCAGGGGCGTGACCACGATGAGATCGTCGATGGCTTCGAAGTAGCTCGTCATCATGAGCACGAGCGCCTCGAGGTTCTCAAGCCCGCCCGCAGCGAGGTAGCCGTCCCAGTTGAAGTTGGGCATCACCCCGGCCAGGGACTCCACGGGCACCTTGTTGTAGTTCGTCGGCCAATCCCGCGCCGCCTCCTTGGTGATATGCGCTTCGGCAAGGCGCGTTTCCAGGGCCAAGATCGTAGCTGCCGCAGCATCACCGTCAGGCAGCCCGGCAAGCTCAAACATCTTGGCAATGTGCGTTTCATAGGCCGCCCGCAGGTCCTGGCTCCGCGCATCGTCTTTCAGATAATACTCTCGCTCCGGCAGGCCAAGGCCCGCCTGCCAGCCGTAGATCATGTAGCGGGTCGGATCCTTGAAGTCCGCGACCTGGCCCACGCTGACGGGAACTTCGTAGCCCCGGCGATTCGCCTCGGCGAAGTAGGGGCCAAGGTCGGCATGGGTTTCGAGCGCCTCGATGCGCGCAAACTCCGGCGCCAGGGGCGCCACGCCCCGCTGCTCCCGCCCCTCAAGATCCATATAAGACGCGAATAGGTCGCCGATCTTTTGCTCATCGCTCCCCTCCGGATGGCCCCCGGTGGCGGCCTCCTCGATGATCTCCCGCACGTGCTCCTGGGCCTGATCCCGCAGGATGCCAAAGCCCCCGTGGCTGCTTTTATCGGCGGGAATCTCCGTCTCCGCTAGCCACCGGCCGTTGACATAACTGAAGAAGTCATCGCCGGGGCGAAGGGCCGTATCCATATTGTCCCGATCGATGCCGGAGCCCAGGGCGGGCTCAGAGGCCGCCGGCGCTGGCGCTTCTCCGCAGCCCCCCAGGGCAGCGGTCAGGACACAAAACGCGAGGATTTTACGCATGGGGTTCTCTCAAGCTGGGCGCCGGCGGACGCCCCGGCGACATGAAGGGCATGGGACCGAAACCCTCTTCCCCTGTCAACGACTTAAGGTGTGTCTGGGCGCCCTTCCCCCCTTTTTAGCGGTTGTCACCGCGGAGCGCGCAGGCTAGCTTCAAAGCTTTCGGGAGAGTGGGAGCACAGCCATGGGAACGCTAGCCTTTAAGAGCGGCCTCGCCCTAGGGGAGATGGTTCGCCGGGGGGACATCGGGGCGGAGGAGCTGCTGGAGTACTACCTCGGTCGGGTCAGCCGATTCAATCCGGACCTGAACGCCGTTATTCAGATGATCGAGGAATCGGCGCGGGAGCGGGCCCGGGAAGCGGATCGGGCCCGGGTGCGGGGCACCTTCTGGGGCCCCTTCCACGGCGTACCTATGACCATCAAGGAAAGCTTCGACGTGGCCGGGATGCACACCACCCGGGGCAACGTGGCGCTTAAGGATAACGTGGCAGAAACCGATGCCCTGGCCGTCACGCGCCTAAAGGCGGCAGGGGTCACGCTCTTCGGCAAAACCAACGTGCCGCTGAACCTCGCCGACTTTCAGTCTTACAACGACATCTACGGCACCACCAATAATCCTTGGGACCTGGGGCGGAACGCCGGGGGCTCCTCCGGGGGCTCCGCGGCCTCCATGGCCGCGGGCCTCGCCGGGGTGGAAAACGGCTCCGATATCGGGGGATCCATTCGCAACCCGGCCCACTACTGCGGCGTATTTGGCCATAAGCCCACCTGGGGCCTGCTGCCGCCCCGGGGCCATGCGGCACCGGGGGTCGTGGCTCAGTCCGATCTCACGGTTATTGGGCCCATTGCCCGAAGCGCTGGCGACCTTGAAGCGCTGCTGCTGGCGCAGGCCGGCCCGGACGAGATCCACGCGCCGGGGTACCAGCTCGCCCTGCAGCCCCCAGCCTTCCGAAGCCTCGGCGATCTTCGCGTAGCCGCCATGGTCAATAACGAAGCCGCGCCCGTCTCCCAGGAAACGCAGCGCCGAGTGGAAGCGGTGCTCGACGCGATCAAAGCCGCAGGGGGACAGGTGGACTACGACGCACGCCCCGACTTCAACCTGAAGGACGGCCATGAGGTCTATCAAACCCTGCTGTGGTCCGTGATGGCCTCGCGCAATCCAGACGACGCCTACCAGGCGCTTCGCGCCCAGGCCGAGGCCCTGGACCCTTCAGATCAAAGCGAGCGGGCTCGAACGCTCCGGGCTCAGGTGGCCAGCTACCGGGATTACGGCATGGCCAATGAAGCGCGGACGCGCATGCGCTGGGCCTGGCATGAGTTCTTCAAGACCTACGACGCCTTCATCACGCCCATGATGTCCACCCCGGCCTTCCCCCACGACCACGGTCCCATGGGCCAGCGGGTGCTCATGGTGGACAACACGCCCCGGCCCTACTTTGAGCAGCTGTTCTGGGCGGGCATGGCTGTGAACAGCTACCTGCCGGCGACGGTCATTCCCACCGGGGCCGTGGGAGAAGGGCTGCCCATTGGGGTGCAGATCATCGGCCCGGAGTTCGGCGACCTAAAACTGTTGGGCATGGCAAAGATGCTGGAAGCCGAGGGCTTCACCTTCGTAGCACCGCCAGGCTACGACGACTAGCCGCGGTAGGCCGCCCACCAGAGCGGCATGAGGGCGATCCCGAAGCGTCGGGGTCGCCCCCTTTCCTGCCGCAGGCGCTGCTGGACCCGGGCGACGGCTTCGGGGGCGAGGTCCATCCGAAGGGAGCCTTCCAGCAGGGCAAGCTGGGGGACCACGGGGCCAAAGCGCCAGGCGAGGCCCAGGTAGTAGTACGCCGTCTCGTAGTCCCGATCCCCGCCCCGCCCCATGCGCCAGGCGTCGCTCGCCGCCAGGGCGGAGGGTCCATGGCCCGCCTCCCCGGCCCGGCCGTGGGCCCAGCGCGCGCGCACCGGATCCCGCTCGCAGACCCCATGCTCAGGCTCGCTGTGAAGCCAGAAGTCACCGAGACGGGCGAGCGCAAGAGGGTAAGTGCTCGCTAACTGAAAGAAGGCAAAGGCCTTTGCCGGGGCGTAATGGGGAACGCTGAGAAAGCGTTCCCCCAAGATCAGCGCAGCCAGCGCGTCCCCAGACCGGGCGGCCCGCTGGAGCCGGTCGGCCTGGGCGTCCGTTAACGCTGCGGGAGCACAGGGCGCAAGCCCCGCAGCCGGACGTGCCCCAGGGCTAGCGCCCAGGGTTCGCGACACGGCCTTCAAAGCGCGCGGCCGGGCGAATGGCCTCATAGGCCTTCACAATGGGTTCGAGCTCCGCGGGCGACGCCCCGTGAAGGATGACCCCATCGGCGCCGCAGTCGAACTGATCAACCACGCGCTTAGCGCATTGCTCCGGAGACCCCATGGCGCTGGCGGCCAGCCAGGCTTCCGGGATCAGGGGCGCGACCCGCTCCAGCTCTTCCGTGGACGCCTTCGCATCTAGGGCGCCTTTGAAATTGGCCACAAAGGGATCGGCGCGGAAGCGCTCGAGCACCGCCTTATCCCAGCCGTTCACGGAAACGAGGATGTCTCCGTAGGCCTGAAGGTAGGTCGCCATGCGCCCCACGGTTTTCTTCATGGTGAGCTCATAGCTGAGATGGTCCCCGATGGTGGCGAGCACGGACCAGACGCGCACGGAAGCGGGGTCCTTGCCCGCGTCCGCCGCCCCCTTGCGCACGAGGCGAACGCACTCCGCCAGCGTCTCATCGGTAAAGAAGGTATGAAGGATGACCCCATCGAAGACCCGGCCGGCAAACTCCAGGGTTTTCGGGCCCAGGGCGCAAAGCATGAGGGGAATGTCCTCCTTGAAGGCCGGATCCTGGGCCAACCAGGGATACTTGCCCGCAGGACCGTCGTGCCCGAGCACCGTTTCCCCCTGCCAGAGGCGGCGCATGATGCCGCAGAAGTCTTCCATGCCCTTCATGGTGATGCGCGGTAGCCCCATGGCATCAAAGAGCCCATCGAAACCCCGGCCCAGGCCCAGGGCAAAGCGCCCGCCGGTTAAGCGATGCATGGTGGTGGCGTAGGTCGCCGTGACCAGCGGGTGGCGGGTGTTGTGGTTGGTCGCCCCGGTGGCGATGCCAAGGCGCTCGGAAACGGCACCCACGGCGCCGGACAGCGTCGAGGCGTCCTTCAAATTGAAGCGTTCGGAGATAAAGGCCGACCCGAGCCCCAGGCGCTCCGCATCCAGCGCCTCCTGCACCAAATCCCGAGGATTATTGGTATGCCCCGCCAGCGTGTAATAGCCCAGCTCGGGCTTTAGCAGTCCCTGTTCCATCGTTCCTACTCCCCCCTTAACTGATCGTCATCCAATGCCAACGCCGCCGCCGCATCGGCGTGGAGCTGGGTCGTATCTAAAAGCGGCACGGCCCCATCGCCGTCCTTCAACAGCAGGCCCAGCTCCGTGCAGCCCAAAATCACCGCCTCCGCACCCTCCGCCGCCAGCGCCGCCACCGCGTCGGCTAGCACCCCGCGGCTGTCCTCCCGCAGCACGCCGCGCACCAGCTCCTGGTAGATGATCTCATGAACCCCGGTACGCACCGCGGCATCGGGGGTCAGGACCTCCAGCCCGAAGCGGTCCTCGAGGTAAGCTCGGTAAAAGGGCTGCTCCATGGTGAAGCGGGTGCCCAGGAGGCCGACGCGACGCACCCCTCGCGCCCGGAGCGCCTGCCCCGTCGGTTCGGCGATATGCAGCAGGGGCAGGCCGCTGGCCGCCGTAATGGCGTCGGCCAGACAGTGCATGGTGTTGGTACAAAGCACGAGGTGCTCTGCCCCAGCGGCGGCCAGGCCCCGGGCCGCGGTACCCAGCTTCTCGCCTAACGCGTCCCAGGCGTCGGCGTGCTGCAGCGCTTCGATCTCAGCGAAGTTCGCACTCCATAGCAGCAGTTCCGCAGAGGCACCGCCCCCGAGGCGCGCCTGCACCTGCTGGTTGATGCGGGCGTAGTAGGGCTGGGTCGATTCCCAGCTCATGCCCCCTAGGAGGCCAAGAATCTTCATGGCCGGGTCCGGAGCACGGCGGTGGGGAAGGCAGCCACGCTTTCGTTACCGTCCTTGGCCACGGCGGCCACGGCAAAGAGATAGTTATCAATCACCATGCCTTCCAGGGTGACGCGATCAACCTTGCCCAGCCAGCGCGCGTGGGTCCATTGCGGTGCGTCCGTCTCCCGCCATAGCAACTTATAGCCCGCGAGCTCCGGGTCCTCCGCAGCGGTCCAGCTGAGCCAGGTATCGGGCGCCACAACGCCCCCAATCTTCACGTCCGTCGGGGCCGGGGGCGCCGACGCGAGGCTGGCGAGGGTCACCACGTTTACCGCGGTGAGCGCAGCGGCGTGCTGAAAGTCGACGAAGTCGATGGTGTCGCCGTAGAACACCCCGTTCTCCGTACGCAGATCCTGGTGCTGACGATCGTAGTGCTCGTGGCTCTCCATGATTCGCACCCCGGGAAAGCCTGCGTTGTTAAAGGGCGTGTGATGGCCACCCCGGCCAAAGCGGTCCAGGCGATAGACCATGCGTGCCTTGAGCTTGGGGAAAAACTGCTCCGTGAGCGCCGCGACGCGCCGGGCCAGCTGTCGCGAGGGGCCGTCCACTTCGCCCCCATAGCGACGATAGTTCCACCCTTCCGGGCGATACTCGGGCACGGGAATCGCTTCGGAGAACACGCGGAACTCCGCGTTGCTGATGATCCCGTCGATACCGGCGATATTGCCGATCATGTCGTTGTTCAGAACCGCCTCAAGGCCCCAGCCTTCCTCCCGGGCCAGCGCGGCTAGATGGGCGCCACCGTAGAGCCCCTGTTCCTCCCCGGACAGCGCCGCGAAGACAATGGACGCCGAGCGAGGCCCCGCCTGGGACAGCACCCGGGCCGCTTCTAGCACGCCGGCGAGACCGGAGGCGTTGTCGTTGGCGCCCGGGGCGTCCGTTTCGCCGTCGCTGGGGTTCGACGCCCGGGAATCGATGTCCCCGGCCATCAGCACATAGCGCGAAGGGTCACGACCGCGAAGAATGGCGAAGACGTTCACCACTTCCGTATCCACAGGAATGCGCGTGGCCCGATCCCCGGGAACGAGGGTGCGCTGCATCCGCACCTCAAGGCATCCGCCGCAGGCCGCGCTAATGCGCTCGAACTCATCGCGCACGAAGCGTCGAGCGGCGCCAATGCCCCGCGTTTCAGACGCCGTATCGGACAGGGTATTGCGCGTACCAAAGGCCACCAGCTGCCGGATATCCGCCTCAATTCGGGCCGGCGACGGCGCCTCCGCAAGGGCATAAAGGCGGGCGTCGAGCGCCGGGGGCGCCGGCTCAAAGGCCGGAGCTGAAAACGCCGCTGCCGACAGGACCAGGGATCCCAAAACCCCAAAAAACCTTAAGCGCATGGACAACCCTCCAAAACCGGGAGCGGTGATGGTGGGGGAAATCGCCGGAGGGGGAAAGGGCCCTAGAACCGAGCAGCCGTCCGGCGCGTATCGAGGGCGAGAAGGCGAATGGCATCGAGCTCATAGCCGGCATGGAGGCGCTGCTCCCGGGCAAAGCCTTCGATGGCTTCCAAGGGATGCCAGGCCACCTCGAGAAGCTCGCCCCGGTCGAACCATTCGATGGTGCGATCGATCACCGCCGTGTAGACCCGATGAAAGGCCCCCTTGTAGCGGTAATCGCCGACCTCCCCGAGGGAGGGCACGGCAATGCGCAGCTCTTCCTGAAGCTCCCGGCGCACCGCATCCTCGGGGTCCTCGCCGTATTCGATATGTCCCCCGGGAAGGCCCCAATGGGTGCGCTTAAAGTTGCGTACGCCGGAATGGACCACCATCAGGAAGTCATCCCCGGAACGGAGGATGCAGCGGGCGGTGCGCAAGCGGGGCGCGGATCGGCGAGAGAACAGTCGGCTCACAGAGACACTCAGTCGCATTAGTTGTACCGACTATACGCCGCCTAGATGACCCTTTCCTTAACCCCGAGATGGTAAGCTCGACGCCGTTTCACGACGCACAGGGAAAGGGTGAGATGGCGAGCATTCTTCGCAGGCCCCA
>RGAU01000076.1 GCA_009919975.1 Gammaproteobacteria bacterium | reverse complement strand
GTCGGCGGCCTTGGCAACAATCGTCGCCTCTATTCCATGCTTCTGCCCGGCGTCGATCACCTACCCCACACCCATGACCTAGACCACATGGCCTTCTCCCGGGGCCAGCCCCAGTGGGGGGGCCATTTGGCCGATGCCCTCGAGCGGCGCATCGCGCTTCACGGAGGCGAATCGGTCGCCGCGGTCATCGTTGAGCCGGTGGCCGGCTCCGCCGGGGTCATCGTCCCTCCTGTCGGGTATCTGCAGCGTCTTCGCGAGCTCTGCACGAAGCACGGCATCCTGCTGATTTTCGACGAGGTCATTACCGGCTTCGGCCGCCTCGGCGAAAACTTTGGGGCCCAGCGCTTCGACGTGGTGCCGGACATGATTTGCTGCGCCAAGGGCATCACCAGCGGCATGATCCCCATGGGGGCGGTGCTAATCCGTGAGGATATCTACGACGCCTTTATGCAGGGCCCGGAAAATGCGGTGGAGCTCACCCATGGCTACACCTATTCGGGCCATCCCATCGCCGCCGCGGCCGCCCTGGCGACCCTCGATGTCTACGAGGAGGAAGGGCTCTTTGAGAACGCCCGCGCCCTCGAGCCGCACTTTGAAGCGCGCATCCACGCCCTTCGCGATAAGGCGCCGCTCACGGATATCCGCAATATCGGACTCATGGGCGCCCTCGACCTCGAGCCAGACCCGGCAGGGGCAGGCCTTCGCGCCATCGGGGTCTTTGAGCGGGCCTGGGAGGCGGGGGTGGTGATTCGCATGACCGGAGACACCATTGCCCTGTGCCCGCCGCTCATCACGAAGGTTGATGAGCTGGATGCCATGTTCGACGGCCTCGAGTGCGCCCTCGCGGGCATCTAGCCCGCTAGGGAGACCCGCCATGGCCATCCTCACTGCCGAGGCCCGACCGGGCCAGGACGCCTTTGCGCGCTACGAAGCCCACCATAGGGCCGAAGCGGAGGCGCTGCGGACCGTTCTTCAAAGCGCTCGGGCTGGGGGCGACGCCCGAAGCCGGGAACGGCACGAGGCCCGGGGGAAGCGCCTTCCCCGGGACCGGGTCGAGCGCCTCCTCGACCCCGGCACGGCCTTTCTCGAGCTTGGCGCCCTGGCCGGGCACGAACTTTACGAAGATGCGCTCCCCGCCGGAGGCCTCATTACGGGCATTGGCCAGGTGTCTGGGCGCCTTTGCATGATTGTCGCTAACGACGCCACGGTGAAGGGCGGCACTTACTACCCCATCACGGTGAAGAAGCACCTGCGGGCCCAGGAAGTGGCGCTAGAAAACCACCTCCCCTGCGTCTACCTGGTGGATTCTGGCGGTGCCTTCCTGCCCCTGCAGGCGGAGGTCTTCCCGGACCGGGACCACTTCGGGCGCATCTTCTATAACCAAGCCCAGCTGTCCGCCCGGGGCATTGGGCAGATTGCTGTGGTCATGGGGTCCTGCACCGCGGGGGGCGCCTACGTCCCCGCCATGTGCGACGAAACCATCATCGTCCGGGATCAAGGAACGATCTTCCTCGGCGGCCCGCCCCTGGTGGAGGCGGCCACGGGGGAAAAGGTGGACGCGGAGACCCTTGGCGGGGGCGATGTGCACACGCGCCTCTCGGGCGTCGCGGACCACCTAGCGGAAAACGACGAGGACGCCCTCGCGAAGGCACGGCGCATTGTGGCGCAGTTACCGCCGGGGCCGGATACGCGCCCGGCGCAGGCGCCCGTGCCCCCGCGCTACGGGGCGGAGGAGCTCTACGGCGTGCTGCCCCCGGATACGCGCACCCCCTACGATGTGCGGGAGATCCTCGCTCGGCTTCTCGATGGCTCCGAGTTTGATGAATTTAAGGCCCGCTATGCGGAAACCCTGGTCTGCGGCGTGGGGCACATCCACGGACATCGGGTCGGCGTGATTGCCAACAACGGCATCCTCTTCGCCGAAAGCGCGCGCAAGGGCGCCCACTTCATCCAGCTCTGCGACCGCCGGGACATTCCCCTTCTATTCCTGCAAAACGTCACGGGCTTCATGGTGGGGAAGAGCTACGAACACGGCGGCATTGCCCGGGATGGCGCAAAGATGGTGAACGCCGTGGCCAGCGCCTCCGTGCCCAAGCTGACCGTCATCACCGGGGGCGCCTTCGGCGCGGGCAACTATGCCATGTGCGGTCGGGCCTACAGTCCGCGCTTCCTCTTCAGCTGGCCCAACGCCCGCATCTCGGTGATGGGCGGCGAGCAGGCAGCCCAGGTGCTGGCGACGGTGCGCCAGGGCGGCCTCGATGCCCGAGGGGAGGGGTGGGATCCAAAGGATAAGGCCGCCTTCATGGATGGGATCCGGGCCCGCTACGACGCGGAAGGCCACCCCTACTACGCGAGCGCGCGGCTCTGGGACGACGGGGTGATTGATCCCGCCCAAACCCGGGATGTGCTCGGCCTCGCGCTCGCGGTCTGCCGCCACGGCCAAGAAAGCCTCGCGGTGCGCAGTGACTTCGGCATCTTCCGGATGTAAGGCCCGCCCATGATTCAGCGCGTCCTCATTGCCAACCGGGGCGAAATCGCCCTCCGCATTCTTCGCAGCCTGCATCGCGAAGGCCGGCAGGGGGTGGTGGTCTACTCCCATGCCGACGCCCAAAGCCCGGCGGTGCGCGAAGCCGATGCCACCTTTGCCCTCGGCCCCGCCCCGGCTCGAGACAGCTATCTACGCATCGACCGACTCCTCGAAGCTGCCGCGGCCACGAACTGCGATGCGGTGCATCCAGGCTACGGCTTTCTGTCCGAAAACCCGGCCTTCGCCGACGCCGTTCGCGCCGCGGGGCTAACCTTCATCGGCCCAAGCAGTGAGGCCCTCCGGGTCATGGGCGACAAGGACCGGGCTCGAACGGCCATGGTTCAGGCAGAGGTACCGGTACTCCCCGGCGCAAGCGGTGAGGAAATCGCCGCCGACTTAACCGGCGCCGCTGCACGGGTGGGCTTTCCCCTCCTGCTGAAGGCCGCCGCCGGAGGTGGCGGTAAGGGGATGCGCGTGGTGCCCGAAGCCAGCGACCTAGCGCCAGCCCTCGCTGCGGTGCAGCGGGAGGCGGCCAGCGCCTTTGGCAGCGACGCCGTGCTCCTCGAGCGCTGGCTCCCCGCGGCGCGGCACGTTGAAGTTCAGATCCTGGCGGACCAGCACGGCACGACCCTCGCCCTCTATGACCGAGACTGCTCCACGCAGCGGCGCCATCAAAAGGTACTGGAGGAGGCCCCGGCGCCGAACCTTAGCGACACGGTGCGTGCCCAGCTGGAAAGCGCGGCCGTGGCCGCAGCCCAAGCCGTGGCTTATGAAGGTGCGGGCACGGTGGAGTTTCTGGTCGCCAACGACGCCGTATTCTTTCTCGAGATGAACACCCGGCTCCAGGTGGAGCATCCCGTGACCGAAGCCATTACGGGCTGGGACCTCGTCGCCTGGCAGCTACGCATCGCGGAGGGCGCGCCCCTGCCTGAACGCCCACCGGCCCAGGGGCACGCGATCGAAGTTCGGGTTTACGCGGAAGACCCGGAGCAAGGCTATCTGCCCAGCACCGGAACCCTCACGGCGGTCAACTGGCCTTCCGGGCCCGGCCTCCGGGTGGATAGCGGCGTTGAGCAAGGGAGCGAAATCACCCCCTACTACGACCCCATGCTGGCCAAGATCATTGCCTGGGGGCGAGACCGCCCCACGGCCCTTCGGCGACTCCGCGATGCCCTGGCCCATAGCGCCCTGGAAGGCGTCAAAAACAATCTCTCGATGCTGCGTCGCCTGGCGGCGGCCCCCGCGCTCGCCACGGGACCGGTGCATACGCGCTGGCTTGAGGGAGAAGGGCAGGCGGCCCTCGCACCCCAGGAGCCCGACGAGGGCTCTCTCGAGGCCGCAGCCCTGGCCATCGCCGAGACGCACTGGCGCGCTGGCCAGAATCAAGCCTCCCCCTTCGGCACCCTCGCGGGCTTCCGCCTCGGCACCCCTGCTGCCCTGACCGTTCGCCTTCGTGCAGGCGAAACCTGTTGGGTGCGCTCCGTGCCCGTGGACGGCACGAAAGACGAGGCAAACCTGACCGCCCTGCGCTGGGAAGGGCCGACCCTCCACTTTTCCCAGGGCGGCCAGCGCCTTCAACGGGTGATTCGTTGGCATGCCCCCGCCTGCCTATCCGTCATCCACGACGGAGAAACGCACCGCTTTATCGATGAAACGGCGGCCCAAGCTGCCCAGGCCAGCCAGGGGGCGGGGGACGGGCTCATCACCGCGCCCATGCCAGGCCTGATCACGGCCTGTCCCGTGGAAGAGGGCCAGGCCGTGGAGGCAGGTGCCGTGCTGTTGATTCTCGAAGCCATGAAAATGGAACACACGCTCCGCGCCCCCTTCCCGGGGATCGTGACCCAGCTTGGGGGTACGGCGGGGCAGCAGGTGGTGGAAGGCACCACCCTGCTGGTGCTCGAACGCTTGGAAGAGGACTAAATCATGACCACCGTCCCCGCCTTCGATTTCGACCTTGGGGAAGATATCGATGCGCTCCGCGATCTCACGGCGACCTTCGTCCGCCGGGAGCTGGCGCCCCGGGCCGACGACATCGACCGTACGGATACCTTCCCCCGGGAGCTTTGGCCCAAGCTGGGCGAGCTGGGCCTGCTCGGGCTCACGGTGGAGCCGGAATGGGGCGGCGCCGGGCTGGGCTATCTAGCCCACTGCGTGGTGATGGAGGAAATCAGCCGCGGATCCGGGAGCGTTGGCCTATCCTACGGCGCCCACGCCAATCTGTGCGTGAATCAGCTGCGCCGCTGGGGCACGGACGCGCAAAAAAGCCGCTACCTCCCGGGACTCATCAGTGGAGAGGCCCTCGGTGCCCTCGCCATGAGCGAACCCAACGCGGGGTCGGACGTCATGAGCCTGAAGCTTCGGGCCACGGAGGACGGCGACGGCTTCCGCCTGAACGGCCGCAAGTTCTGGATCACCAATGGGCCCAGCGCTGATGTGCTAATCGTCTACGCCACCCTCGATCCTGCCCTCGGGACCAAGGGGGTCACGGCCTTTTTGATCGAGCGCGGGGACGCCGGCTTCTCCTGCGCTCAGAAGCTCGACAAGCTGGGCATGCGCGGGAGCGAAACGGGGGAGCTGGTCTTCGACGACTGCTGGATCCCCAAGGATCGGGTGCTCGGCGCCCTGGGCGGGGGCGCGGCGGTGCTCATGAGCGGCCTCGATTATGAACGGATCGTCCTTGCCGGCGGTCCCCTGGGCCTCATGGCCGCGGCCCTCGATTGCATGGCGCCCTACCTGCAAACCCGGGAGCAGTTCGGCCAGCCCATCGGGCAGTTCCAGCTGATGCAGGGCAAGCTTGCGGACTGCTACGTCGCGCTGAATTCCGCCCGTAGCTATGTCTACGCTGTCGCCCGCGCCGCAGATCGGGGGAAAACCACCCGCTTTGATGCCGCCGGCTGCATTCTGTACGCCTCGGAAGCCGCCACTCGCGTGGCCCTGGAAACGATCCAGGCCCTCGGTGGCAATGGCTATACCAATGACTACCCCGCCGGGCGCCTCCTTCGCGACGCCAAGCTCTACGAGATTGGCGCCGGCACCAATGAGATCCGGCGCATGCTGATGGGGCGGGAGCTGCTGCGGCCCTAGGGCTCTTGGGCAGGGCCTTACCGCCGAGGCCCTTGGGCCTGGGGGAAAGAAGCGTCTATAATCCGCGGCGCACCGTGGGGGCTGCCCCCCAGCGCCTTGCGGCCCATTTACCTAGGGAGTCCCCATGACCTTCTTTCGTTCTGCTCGCCTGACGATTCTTGCCTTTGCTGCCCTTGGCCTTGCGGCCTGTGTCGATAGCAGCGCTGTAGAAATGGTGGCCGCAGCGCCGGCCGCACCCGCTGCGCCCCGAAGCGGAGAAGCGGTGTACGGCACCTATTGCGTGGCCTGCCACATGTCTGGCGCGGCCGGCGCACCGAAGTACGGCGACGCCGTCGCCTGGGCTCCGCGCATCGCGAAGGGCAAGGACGCGCTTTACGAGAGCACCTACAATGGCCTGAACGGCGTGATGCCTGCCCGTGGCACCTGCATGGATTGCAGCGACGAGGAGCTCCAGGCCACCGTCGACTACATGGTCGCCGCAGCGGAATAACCTGCTAACCGTCGAGCAAGGCCCGGAGCGCGTTCACCCCGCGCTCCGCCTTCACCGCCTGCTCCGCTTCCGAGGGCGCTTCTAGCCCTTCCCAGCGCAAGAATTCATCAGGAATCTCTTCCAGGAAGCGGCTCGGCGCACTCTCCAGCACCGATCCCCGCTGTCGGCGCTTTCGCGCCACGGTCATGGCCAGCGTATCCCCCGCTCGCGTCAGCCCCACGTAGGCCAAGCGCCGTTCCTCAGCAAGGGCGCTCTCCTCAAGGCTATTGCGATGGGGCAGGAGCCCCTCCTCCATGCCCATAAGCCAAACATGGGGGAACTCAAGCCCCTTCGCTGCGTGAAGCGTTAGCAGCTGGACCTCGGAGTCGCTCGGCTCCGTGTCACTGCCATCATCAAGCATGAGGCTGCGGAGCACATCCTCCGGCGCGTCCCCCTCCCCGGTCCGCCGATCAATGGCTGATAGGAGCAGCTCGATGCTCTGCCAACGCGCCGCCGCCCGGCTGCGATCATCCTTCTCCTGGCTGCGCAGATAGCCCTCGTAATCGACCGCCTCCAGGAGGCTTCGAAGCGTCGCCGCCGGAGGATCGCGGCGCAGCGCATCCCGGGCCTCCTGAATCTGGGCCTTAAAGCGGGCAAAGCGCGGGTAGGCACTCCCCAGCGCCTCAGCCTGATGCTCATGGACCGTGGGCAGGAGTGCCGAAGCGGAGGCGGCGGCAAGGCGAGTCAGGGCCGCCAGGGCGCTGGCCCCAAGCTGGCGCCGGGGCACATTCACAATGCGCAGAAAGGCCATGTCGTCGGCGAGGTTTAGAACGAGCCGAAAGTAGGCCAGGGCGTCGCGCACCTCGCTCTTATCGAAGAAGGAGCCCCCGCCGGAAATACGATAGGGAATGCGCAGGGCTTGGAGACAAAGCTCGAGACGCCGCACCTGGTGATTAGAGCGGTAGATGACCGCGTAGTCACCCCAGGCACCCTTCCGGGCGACCCGATCGGCGGCGATCTCAGCGGCGATGCGCTCCGCCTCGGCGTCCTCGTCTTCCACGGAGACGACGCGCAGGGGATCCCCCACGCCGCGCTGGCTCCAAAGACGCTTTTCGAAAAGGTGCTCGTTATGGGCAATGAGCGCATTCGCGGCCCGAAGAATGGTCTGCCGGGAGCGGTAGTTTTCCTCGAGCTTCACCACCTCGAGGGCGGGAAAGTCGGCGGCAAGATCCCGAAGGTTTTCCGGGCGCGCCCCGCGCCAAGCATAGATCGATTGGTCGTCGTCCCCCACCACGGTGAGGGCTCCGGCGCTTCCCACGAGGGCGCGGAGCAGTTGGTACTGGGCACCGTTGGTATCTTGGTACTCGTCCACGAGCAGGTAGCGCACCCGCGCTTGCCAGGTAGCCCGCCAGCTCGGATCCCCGCGCAGAAGGCGCGCGGGGAGCAGAATCAGGTCGTCGAAATCTACAGCGTTACTCGCCGCCAGCCGCGCCTCGTAGGCTTCGTAGAGGGCGGCGCTGGCCCGCTCGCCGCTCGATCGCGCCTGCGCAAGGGCCGCCGCGGGGGTGAGGTCCTCGTTCTTCCACCGGGAAATCAGGCTGGTGGCCAGCCGGGCCTCTTCTTTTAGCAGGCTGGGCTCGGCAGCATCCCCAAGCTGCTGTCGGAGCAGGGCCCGAAGCAAGCTGTCGACGTCGCCCCCATCAAGAATGGAAAAGCCGCTGCGCCGCCCACACCCCCGAGGGTTCTCTCGAAGAATCCGCAGGCCCAGGCGGTGAAAGGTGGAGATCGCTACGGCCTGCGCTGCCTCCCCCGCCTCGTCCAGCAAGCGCTCGCGCATTTCCCGGGCCGCCCGATTGGTGAAGGTAACGGCGAAGATCGTCTCCGGCGCCCAACCCTCGCGAAGCAGATGGCGGATCTTGCGAATGATCACCCGGGTTTTGCCGCTCCCCGCGCCTGCGAGCACCAGCAAGGGGCCATCGAGATAGGCTACTGCGCGAGCTTGAGCGGGGTTAAGTTGCACGGAAGCCTCCGGGAATGGGCGCGGGAGTTTAGCAGGGTGCGGCGTCGGAAAACCGAGGGCGAAAGGCCAAGGCCTCCTGCACCGCCGGCACTTCGACGGCGGGCTCCCCGGCAAGATCGGCGATGGAGCGGGCGAGGCGTAGGGTGCGATGAAAGCCTCGGGCAGAGAGGCCGAGGGTCGTGCCCACGGAGGTCAGCAGGGCTAGGGCGGGCTCCGTGGGGGCGCAGGCCCGCACGGTGCGCTCCGGGGGAAGCTGGGCGTTCAGACAGCCTTGCCGAGCCTGCGCCCGCTCCTGAGCTCGGGAGACCATGCGCGCGCTGGGCACCCCGACATTTCCCTGGGCCAGCGCCGGCGCGCGGCCAAGAAGCGTCAGGGGCACGGGCGCAAGGGAAACGAAAAGATCGATGCGATCGAGGAGGGCTCCGGAGAGGCGAGCCCGATAGCGGGCCGCGGCCCCCGGGGGACACTGGCAGGGCGCCCCACTTTGGCAGTCCACGGCGGCGGGACAGGGATTCATAGCCGCC
Organism: Gammaproteobacteria bacterium; assembly: GCA_009919975.1. GTDB lineage: Bacteria > Pseudomonadota > Gammaproteobacteria > Pseudomonadales > Azotimanducaceae > Salivita. The sequence continues at coordinate 2,176 of RGAU01000076.1, read as the reverse complement.
AGCAGCTGAAAACGCGCCGGATAGCGCGCGCGGTGCCGGGCCCGGGCCACCACGACTTCGCCGGCTTCCAGGGGCTCGCGGAGCGCCTCGAGCGCGGCCCGGGAAAACTCCGGGAGCTCATCGAGGAATAGCACGCCACCGTGGGCCAGAGAGACCTCCCCGGGGAGAGCCTCGGCGGTGCCCCCGATGAGGGCCGCCTGGGAGATAGAATGGTGGGGCGCGCGAAAGGGGCGATGCGGCCGATGGCGAAGTCCCCCACGCCGGGACAGGCTTTGAATCATCGCCACTTCCCGGGCGGTTTCGTCGGAGAGGGGCGGAAGCAGGCCCGGAAGGCTCTCCGCAATCAGGGTCTTACCGGACCCCGGGGGACCCACCATGAGCAGGTTATGCCCTCCCACGGCGGCGAGAGCGAGAGCTCGCTTGGCCAGCACCTGCCCCTGAACCCGGGAAAGGGTGGGGAAAATCTTCGGCGGCGGCGCTTCGGAGGGGACAGGACGAGGGAGCGGCGCCGTGCCCTTCATCCAAGCCAGGACCGCCCCCAGGGAAGGCGCCAGGCGCCCCTGGGGCGCAGGAAAGAGCCCCGCCTCCGCGCCATTGCCCTCGGGCAGTACGAGCACGCGCCCCGCCTCCGCTGCGGCTTCGAGCGCCGGGAGAGCCCCGGCGACGGGACGAAGTGCCCCATCCAGCGAAAGCTCCCCAAGAAATTCGCAGTTCGGCGCCGGAGCCACGCCCACCCCCTGGGCCTGCAGGAGCGCCAGGGCCACGGGGAGGTCAAAGCGTGCGCCGCGCTTGGGCAGATCGGCCGGGGCCAGATTGACCGTAATGCGACCCTGAGGAAAGGGATGGCCAACGGCGGACAGGGCGCTGTGGACCCGGTCTCGAAGATCCCGGAGGGCCCCCTCCGCGGCACCGGTGACCTGAAAGGTGGGCAAGCCGCCGCTAAGCCGCACCTCCACCTGTACCGAAGGTGCGGCCACGCCGAGCGCTGCGCGGCTGTAGACCGCACCATATCCCACGATTTAGGCAGGATCGCTGGAGGACGGGGCGCTTTCGAGGGCATCTAAGCGCGCTTCAAGCTCCGCGAGGCGGGCCTGGGCGCGATGCAAAACCGCAACCTGAGCATCGAAGGCATCCCGGGTCACCCACTCCCCCCGGGCCAGCACTCCCTGGAGCAACGCGCGGAGTTCCTCCCGATAGGCGTCAGGAAGGGCAAGGCCCCCGGCGGGCAGGAGCGCGGTAATGCGCTCAACCAAGTCTCGGAGGGGATCGGTACTGGCCATGGGCTGGTCCTATTGCAACGGTCACGATGGAGCAAGCCTAGGGGCGCGGAGACGGAATTGCGAGGGACCTAGCCTCAGGACGCGTGCGCTATTTCCGCGCACAGCGTAAGCAAGCAATTTGCACTAAAAGGGATCACTTAAAAACCATGAGCGCACCATTAAGTGGCACATAACATCCCCTAGATGCGGCATTTTTCCCTGCATATCGGGGGGTTGCGCTGTTCTTGGGCAAGGCTCTAGATGGGCATAGAACCTGCACAGAAAAGACGCGAACGCAGGGCTGGGCCGCATCCGCGCGCTGGGCGCCCTAGGAAAGCTAGCCAATGGTCGCCCCCTGGCGCAGAGTCGGGGTCGACAGGAGACGAACCATGAAATTGGTCACGGCAATTATCAAACCCTTCAAGCTCGATGACGTCCGGGAAGCGCTCTCGGAAATCGGCGTTCAGGGCATGACGGTCACGGAAGTGAAGGGCTTTGGCCGGCAAAAGGGCCACATCGACGATGGTCAGCTTGAGGGCGTCGTGGACGCCATCACCAAGGCGGCTAATACGGGCAAGGTGGGGGACGGCAAAATTTTCGTGTCGCCCCTGGAAGAGGTGGTTCGGATCCGCACCGGAGAGAGCGGACCGGACGCCGTTTAACACGCTCGAAGCGCACGCGGTTTACGCAGACAGCCAATCACTTAAAAAACGTCGGCTATGGGGCCTGGGGCCTCCAGCGCCCCCCCTAGGGGAGGCGCCACTCCCGGGCAATGCCGCTGCGCGCGCCGCACGAAAGGGGAGCACTCCGCATGCTAAACACTGGCGATACCGCTTGGATGATCGTGGCTACGGCCTTGGTCCTTCTTATGACCCTGCCAGGGCTCGCCCTGTTCTACGGCGGCCTCGTTCGCAGCC
>RGAU01000075.1 GCA_009919975.1 Gammaproteobacteria bacterium | reverse complement strand
AGGCGGCTTTGGGGGGCGGTGGCGCGATGCCGGCGCAGGGCCGACAGGAGGGGTAAGCCTGTCAGGCGATGGAGCCAGAGGGTGAGGAGCTGGGCTTGATCAAAGCCCCTACGGAGGCGCCGGCGCCAGTGCAGGGGCAGGGGGATGAGCACCACGGCGTGTTCCGAGAAGGGCCGGGGTAGGGCTTCGGCCATGAGCGTCGCCATGAGCCGGGCCGCCTCGGGTCGGCGATGGAATTTCAGCTGCTGCGCCAGTCCTTGGGCACCGCTGCCGTAGCAAAAGGGGGCGAAGGGGCCGCGGGCCGTGCCCCGGGGCGCCTCAAGGCCGCCGGGGAGCGGGCGCAGGGTGAGGCGGCAGGCGGGGCAGAGATCCTCCGGGCCCGGGCAGGGAAGGCCGCAGAGCTGGCATTGTGGTGGCAGCAGCCAGCGCGCCCAGGCATCGAGGTGCTTCCAAAGGTGATTCATCGGTCCCCCGGTCCAAGCCACCTCCAAAGGGTGCCGGGAATCGCCATGTTCTGGGTGGGGTTGGGGAAATTCCTACGGTCATCGTCCCCTTCCACGGACACCTTCGGTACCATGAGCGCCCACGCGGGCACGCGGACTTGGGGGATTGGCATGCTGTCTTACACCGCGCCGGAAGCGGATCTGGGTTTTCTGCTTTTTGATCTTTTTCAGGCGCCGGAGCGCTGGGCTTCCTCTGAGGGAACGGCGCACCTCGATGCGGACCTCGCGCAGGCGATTTTGAGCGAAGGGGGACGGCTCGCCAGCGAGGTGTTCTCCCCGCTGATGCAATCCGGGGACGAAGAAGGCTGCCACCTTGAAGGCGGTCAGGTGCGCACCCCAGCCGGGTTTAAGGCCGCCTACGAGGCCTACGCCCAGGGCGGCTGGATGGGCCTTGCCGGGGATCCCGCCTTCGGGGGGCAGGGCATGCCGAAGCAGCTCTGCGTCGCCCTGGAGGAGATGTTTTTCGCCGCTAACGCCAGCCTCTATCTGTACCCGGCGCTCTCCGCCGGCGCGTGCGTCCTACTCGCGGCCCACGGCTCGGAGGCGCAAAAAGCCCAGTGGCTGCCGCCCCTCTACGAAGGGCGCTTTAGCGGCACCATGTGTCTCACCGAGCCCCACGCCGGCTCTGACCTATCCTTGCTTCGCACCCGGGCCGAGCCCCAGGGGGACGGATCCTTCTCCGTCAGCGGCAGCAAAATCTTCATCACCGGGGGCGAGCACGATCTCACGGAAAACATCGTGCACTTCGTGCTCGCGCGAACCCCCGATGCCCCTCCGGGGAACCGGGGCCTCTCCCTTTTCCTTGTGCCGAAGTTTCTGCTTACCGCCGGCGGGACGCTGGGCGATCGCAACGCCGTCGCCGTGGGGAGCATCGAACACAAGATGGGCATCAAGGGCAGCGCCACCTGCGTCATGAACTTCGACGAGGCCCGGGGTTGGCTGGTCGGGGAAGAGGGGCGTGGGCTCGCGGCCATGTTCACCATGATGAACTACGAGCGCCTTTCCATCGGCCTTCAGGGCCTGGGAACGGCGGATCTCGCCTTCCAAAACGCCCTGGCCTACGCCAAGGAGCGGCGCCAGGGCCGGGATCCCCAGGGCTCCAGGGAGGAGGCCGATAGCCTGTTGGTCCATCCCGACGTGCGACGCATGCTGCTCACGCAGAAAGCTTTCAACGAGGGCGGGCGAGCCTTTGCCAGCTATGTGGCGATGATGCTCGACCAGGCGCGCTACGGCACGACGACCGAGGCCCGGGCGGAAGGGGAAGCCTTCGCGGCCTTTCTGACGCCGATTGCCAAGGCCTTCTTCTCCGATCGGGGGCTTGAGTGCTGCGTCCTGGCTCAGCAGGTCCTGGGGGGACACGGCTATCTAGCTGAGTGGGGCCTCGAACAGTGCGTGCGCGATACGCGCATCGCTCAGATTTACGAGGGGACCAACGGCATTCAGGCCATGGACCTTGCCGATCGGAAAACGGCGCGGGAGCAAGGCCGGACGGCCATGGCGCTCCTGGCTTCCCTGCGGGCAGCGTGCCCCCCGGAAGGCCCCTGGGGTCAAGAAGTCAGCGGTGCGCTGGACACCTTTCAGCGTGCCACGGAGGCGCTCGTCGCCGGCGCCGCCGAGGACCCCACCTTTGCCGGGGCCGTGGCGGCGGACTACCTCGAGCTGACCGGGCTTGTGCTTTACGCCTGCCTTTGGCAGCGGATGGTGCCGGCGGCGCTGCGCGCGGCCCAGGCGGGGCGCGTGCCGACACGCTTTGCAGAGGATAAGCGGACCACCGGGGCCTTTTTCATGGCGAAGCTATTGCCCAAGATCACCCTGCTGGAGCAAACCCTCAAGGCCGGAAGCGCGCCCCTCATGGCAGCGGCGCTCTAGGCTTTTGGCCCTAGCCTAGGGCCGGGGGGCCTTCCCGCGGGCCTCGCAGAGCGCTGCGAGGCGATGAGGCACATCCTGGAAGTCCCCGTTGCTCATACACACGATATGGCGTCGGAGGGGCTTCGTGCCCGCGGGGCGCCGTAGGGCAGCCTCCAGAAGGGTTTCTGCCTTCTGATGCACGGTGGTTGGGGTGATGCTGTCCTGGCTGAGCCCGGTCAAATCCCAGGTAATGCGCGGCGTGGAAAGCCAGTGGGCAGCGTCCGCTGGAGCGGTGCAGTGCGCCAGGGCGGGGCGGAGTGCCCCCAGGCTCATGGTGTGAGACCGAGGCTCAATGAGGGCAATGATTTCCTCGCCCCCGGCCCGCTCCCGCAGCCCCTGAAGCGTGCTGCGAATGGCCGTGGGGTGGTGGGCGAAATCGTCGTAGACCACCACGTCCTCATCCTCATAGAGCACCTCGAGGCGCCGCTTAACGCCATGGAAGGTGCGGAGGGCTTCGAGGGCCTGCGCCGGCGCCACGCCCACGTGTTGGGCGGCGGCGACGGCTGCGAGCGCATTCTGCGCGTTGTGTCGGCCGCTGAGCGTGAGGACGAGCGGGCCCAGGTCTACGCCTTCCTGGAGCACCCGAGGGGGCTCGCCTTTCTGGGGGCCGTAGACCAGGCGCCAGGGCGCGGTCGTGTCCTCCGCCGAGCTCCCCAGGGGTACACGGGTGGACCAGCATCCTCGGGCCAGCACCTCCTCGATGGCATCTTCCCCCTCCGGGTAGATCACCTCGCCGGCGCTCGGGATGGTGCGCAGAAGCAGATGGAACTGATCCTGGATGGCCTTCAGGTCCGGGAAGATATCGGCGTGATCGTATTCAAGGTTGTTAATGATCACGGTGCGGGGGTGGTAGTGGACGAACTTGGAGCGCCGATCGAAGAAAGAGCAGTCATATTCGTCCGCTTCCACGACAAAATAGCGCCCGCCGCCAAGCTCGGCCGCGCGGGGAAGATCCCGGGCAACGCCCCCAATCAGGTAGCCCGGAGCGAGCCCCGCCTGTTGCAGGATCCAGGTGAGCATGGCCGTGGTGGTGGTTTTCCCGTGGGTGCCTGCCACGGCAAGCACATGGCGTCCGGGAAGCAAGGTTTCTCCCAGCCACTGGGCGCCGGAGCTAAAGGGAATGCCGGCGTCGAGCACGGCCTCCACCCCAGGATGGCCCCGGGGTAAGCCAGCGTTTCCCAGCACGATGAGATCGGGGCGCGGCGAAAGCATTTCCGGGGCGAAGCCCTCGAGCGCTTCAATGCCCGTGTCCGCCAGCACCGTGCTCATGGGGGGGTAGAGCGCGCCATCGCAGCCCCGCACCTCGTGCCCCGCTTCCTTCGCGAGGAGGGCCAGGTTGCCCATGAGCGTGCCGCCGATGCCCATAAAAAAGAGTTTCATGGAGCGCCTCCAAGCACGCTTTGGGTGGCCATGGCCGCCAGCAGGAAAAGCCCCAGGGCAAGGAAGGTGCCATGGGTACGGCCCACGCCTAGGGCTCGGCTCAAGATGAAGGCGAAAAGGGCGAGCCACCACACCATGAGCCCCACCTCGGCGAGCATGAGCAGGGGTGCGGTGCCATTCTCGGGCCAGGCCAGGAGCACGGGCCACTGGGCGCAGGACAGCACCGCATCGGTGCACAAAAGGGCGGAAAAGCTCTGGGGGAAGCGGGCCGTCAGCCCCCGGAGCATGAGCACAAACCACAGCCCGGAGGCGAGCACCGCGGTCGCGACCACGGCGCCGCTGAGGGCTCCGGTGAGGCTGCGCTCCCCGAGGCTGAGCCCGATGATCGTCGATAGGATGAGGTTGATGAAGAGCACCAGGGCCGTGAAGGCCAGCGCGCCGGGTAGGGCATCGGGCCCTCGGCGAAATAGGCATAGCTCCCAAATCGTCGTTAGCAAAAGCGGCATGGCGAGGGCCCCAGAAAACGAGGACGAAGTGTCGCATATCCACGCTGGCCCGCGCATGCGCATCGCGCCTTACGGGGGGATCGGGTAGGCTTCGCTCAGCGAAATTCACGGGAGCCCACCATGCCAGCCACTGCACGCCGCGGCGCGAAGCCCAATGCCTTCTATGCCCAAAGCGGAGGCGTGACGGCGGTCATAAACGCCTCGGCCGCGGGGGTCATCGAGACGGCCCGGGCGCACAAGGACCGCATCGGAAAGGTGTATGCCGGGGCCAACGGCATCCTGGGGGCGCTGCGGGAAGAGCTGATCGATACGAGCCGAGAAAGCGCGGCCACCATTGCGGCTCTGAAGCACACCCCGGGGGGTGCCTTTGGCTCTTGCCGTTATAAGCTAAAGTCCCTGGAGGAAAACCGCGTTGAGTATGAGCGGCTTATCGAGGTTTTCGCCGCCCATAACATCGGCTACTTCTTCTGGATACGGCGCACAAGGTATCCCAGCTTTCCACCGCCATGGGCTTTCCTGTCACCTGCATTGGGGTGCCCAAGACCGTCGACAACGACTTGCCCCTCACTGATTGCAGCCCGGGCTTTGGCTCCGTGGCGAAGTATGTGGCCGTGGCCACCCGGGAGGCGGGGTTGGATGTCGCATCCATGGCCGAGACCTCTACGAAGGTTTTCATTCTTGAGGTAATGGGGCGCCATGCGGGGTGGATCGCTGCCGCCGCGGGGCTGGCCCAGGAGGCACCGGACGACCCGCCCCACATCATCGTCTTCCCGGAGCGGGCCTTTGACGAAAAGGCTTTCCTGGCGAAGGTCAAAAAGACCGTCGACCGGGTGGGCTACTGCGTGATTGCTGTCTCGGAAGGGGCGCACTACGCCGACGGCCGCTTCCTCGCGGACACGGGCATGGTCGATGCCTTTGGCCATAAGCAATTGGGGGGCGTCGCGCCCACCCTCGCGGCCATGATTAAGGACGCCCTTGGCTATAAATATCACTGGGCAGTGGCGGACTATCTCCAGCGCGCCGCCCGCCACGTTGCTTCCGCCACGGACGTGGAACAGGCCTATGCGGTGGGCAAGGCCGCGGTGGAATTTGCCCTCGCCGGCAAGAATGCGGTGATGCCCACCATCGTTCGCGGCAGCGGGGCGCGCTATCGCTAGGAGAAGAAGTTGCCGGCGAGCTTTATTACCCGGGACGGCTTTGGCATTACCCCGGCGGCCCGGCGTTATCTGGCGCCCCTCATCGCTGGGGAAGCGCCGACCCCCTGGGTGAATGGGTTGCCGAAGATTGCCCGGCTTAAGCGCGTTCTGGTGCCGAAGAAGCTACCGCCCTTCACCCCCTAGCCTGCCTCGAGTCCTTTCCTAGACGCACAAAAAAGCCCGCTTTCGCGGGCTTTTTTGTGGCCTTGTGACAGCCGGACTGCTGCGGGCTTAGGCCAGCAGCGGTGCGATCACCAGCGATACAATCGCCATCACGTTGATGAGGATGTTCATCGCCGGGCCGGAGGTGTCCTTGAAGGGGTCGCCCACGGTGTCGCCCACCACGGTTGCGGCGTGAACGTCCGAGCCTTTACCCCCGAGGTTACCCTTTTCCACGTACTTCTTGGCGTTATCCCAAGCGCCACCGGCGTTCGCCATGGTGAGCGCGAGCAGGACACAGCCCAGAAGACCACCGCCCAGGGCGCCGCCGAGGGCCTCTGCGGACAGGCCAAAGCCAATGACCGGCGGAGCAGCCACGGCAATCACGCCGGGGATGAGCATGCGCTTCAGCGCCGCGGAGGTGGCGATGTCTACGCACTTCGCCGTATCCGGGGTGCCCGTGCCCTCGAGGAGGCCGGGGATTTCCCGGAACTGGCGACGGATTTCCTGGATCATTTCCATGGCCGCATCGCCCACCGCGGTCATGGTGATGGACGCGATGAGGAAGGGAATGAGGCCGCCAAGGAAAAGGCCAATCAGCACCTGGGGATCGCCGATATGCAGGGTGAAGCTACCTGCGCCGGCGTTGGCCCGGGTGTGTTCCACCGTTTCCACGAACGCCGCGATGATCGCCAGCGCTGCGAGGGCGGCTGCGCCGATGGCAAAGCCCTTGCCGATAGCGGCGGTGGTGTTGCCAAGCTCGTCCAGGGAATCGGTGATTTTCCGCGTGCCTTCGCCCAGGCCGCTCATCTCCGCGATGCCGCCTGCGTTGTCCGCTACGGGGCCGTAGGCGTCGATGGCCATAGTGATACCCACGGTGGCCAGCATGCCTAGGGCCGCGATACCCACGCCGTAGAGGCCGGCGAGCTGGGTGGAGGCGAAGATGATGGCGCAGATCGCGAGCACAGGAATCACCACGGACTGCATACCCACGGCGAGGCCGGTGATCATGACCGTGGCCGACCCCGTTTCCCCAGATTCGGCGATGCGCACGATGGGCTTGGAGCTGGTGTAGTACTCGGTGGTGAGACCGATCACGATGCCGCCGACGGCGCCGGCAATCACGGACATCCAAACATCAGCGGAGACGCCGGTGCCGGTGATGACGAAGTAGGACACGCCGATGAAGAGGATCGGGGCGCCGATGGTGCCGAAGCGGAGGGCCGTCGCCGGCTCCCGGTCGGACATGAGGCGAACGAGCACGATGCCCACGAGGGAGCAAATGAGGCCCGCGGAGGCCAGGAGCAGGGGCAGACCCATGAGGGCAGCGCGGGAGTCGGCTTCGTCCGTGATGCCCGGCGTAAGGCCAGCGAGGGCGGCGATGCCGATGGTGGAGGCGATGGCGATGGAGGCGATCATGGAACCGCAGTAGGACTCGAAGATGTCCGAGCCCATGCCAGCGACATCACCTACGTTGTCGCCGACGTTGTCGGCGATCACCCCGGGGTTGCGGGGATCATCTTCTGGGATGCCCGCTTCCACCTTGCCCACGAGGTCTGCGCCGACGTCGGCGCTCTTGGTATAGATGCCACCACCCACGCGAGAGAACAGAGCCACGGAGGAGGCGCCCATGCCGAAGCCATGGATGTTGTGCGCGCTCTCCGGGTCGCCGCCGAAGAAATAGTAGAGGCCGCCGAGGCCGAGGAGGCCCAGGGAGGCCACGCACAGGCCCATGATGGAGCCGCCGAAGAAGGCCACGGAGAGGGCCTGGGGGGCGCCGAAATCATGGGCCGCGATGGTGGTCCGCACGTTGGCCTTGGTAGCCGCGTACATGCCAATCCAGCCCGCGAGGGCACTAGAACCGGCCCCCACCACGAAGGCGATGGCGGTTTGAGCGTTCAGCGCGAAGTACAGCGCCACCACGAGGATGCTCGCGAACATGAGGAGCATCGTGTACTCCCGGCGCATGAAGACCATGGCGCCAAGGTGGATGGCATCACCAATTTCCTTCACCTTGCCCTGACCTTCGGGATAGCGCTTCACCATGCCGTAGATCACGAAGGCTGCCAGTAGGCCCAGCACGCCAAAGGCTGGGGGCAACATCAGCAGGGACTGTCCTAAATCCGCCATGCAAACCTCTCTTTAGGAATGAAAACCGTAAGCCGAACCGAACACCGCGGGGGCGCTCTCGGGCGCCTTTAGCGATGGGCGGATCCAAAGCCCAGTTGGACCCCCGTTTCCCCCCGGCGGCTTGGGCTGAGCGGCTGGGATCATACCGGAGCCGCGGGTCAAAGGGCCAATCCTCAGGCATGCCCTGGGCTGACGCGCTATACTCCCGCTCAACCCCCCAAAGTTGTCTACAGTCGAGATCCCCCCATGAGTCTCTCCCATGTCTCCCCCGGGCCCCGGGCCCCGGAGGAAGTAAACGTTGTGATCGAAATCCCCGCGGCGACGGGGCCCGTGAAATACGAAGTGGATAAGGTCACCGGCGCCATCTTCGTTGACCGCTTCATGGCCACGCCGATGTTTTATCCCTGCAACTATGGCTACGTACCCGAGACCCTCGCCGAGGACGGGGACCCCGCCGATGTGCTGGTGGTGACCCCCTATCCCCTGCTGCCAGGCTCCGTGATCGTCGCGAAGCCCGTGGGTGTGCTGCGCATGGAAGATGAGTCCGGCTACGACGCCAAGATCCTCGCCGTGCCCCCGGCCAAGCTTACCGCCGAGTACGCAGACATTGAGGAAATCACTGACCTCCCGAACACCCTGCGCCAGCGCATCGAGCACTTCTTTGAGCATTACAAGGATCTCGAGCCCGGTAAGTGGGTGCGTTTATCGGGCTGGGGGGATGCGGAGGAAGCTCGCCAGGTGATCCAAGCCTCCATCGAGCGACACAAGGGCGCCCAGTAGGGGCGCCCCATAGGCTTCATCCTCGCTTGAGCCTAGCCCTGAGCGAGGAGATCTCGCAGGTCGCTGATGGCCGCGTTGGCCCGGGCGATGTGAGAGGCCATAACCAAGCTGTGGTTGGCTAAAAAGCCGAAGCCCGTGCCGTTAACAATCATGGGGCTCCAGATAGGGTCCTGAGTCGGCTCGAGATCGCGGATGATCTGCTGCAGGCTGACCAGCGCATTTTTGTTCACGAGCACGTCGTGGAAGTCGCGCTCCACGGCCCTAAGCAGGTGAAGGAGCGCCCAGCTTTGCCCCCGGGCCTCATAGAAGACGTCATCGATTTCTAGCCACGGCGTTTTCTCCGCGCTCTCCCGAGGCCGGGCCGTCGCCTGCCGGGCTGATGGATCCCCGGCCAGGGCGGTGTCGAGCTGGCGTCGCCCCACGGCATTGGAGAGGCGCTGGGATAGGGACCCCAGGCGCGTATCTACCGTGGCCAGCCAAGCGCGCAGGTTATCGGCCCGGGCGTAGAACTGGGCGTTGGGCTGCTGGGGGTCGGATAGGCGAGCGAGATAGTCCTCCAGGAGCCGGGCGCCATCGCGGTACTCATCTTCGGTCTGGGGAAAGAGCCAGGAACTGTTGTCGAAGAAGAACTTTCCCTCGGCTTCGGCCAGCGCCGGGTCCTCGGCGGATTGAGATTGGGCCCGGGAAAGGTCGTTGCGCATGATGCGGGCCATGTCTCGAATTTGTACCAGCACCCCGAACTCCCAATTCGGAAGGTTGTCCACCACGGCTCCGGGAGGCAGTAGGTCGTTCGATAAATAGCCGCCGGGCTTGTCGAGCAGGGTTTGGGACAGGGCGAGGAGCGTGTGCGTCGTCAGATAGCCGGTGACCAGGGGGCGTTGTTGCGCTTCAGCATGAGCCCGGGCCGCATCCTCCACGGAGAAGGGCGCGGGCTCCCGGCTCCACCACCAGCCGAGGGCCGTGACCCCGAGCAAGAGAAGGCCTGCGGTGGCGAGCCCAAGGCGCAAAGGCCAGCGGGAGCGGCTGGTCCCTTGGGGCGTAGTCGCCTCGGTATGGGATTCGTCCATAGTGATCTCCTAGCGCTCCCGAAGGGGGAGGGTGACGGTATAGCGCGTGCCGTCGGCATCGACCAGCGTGATCTCTCCAACCCTTGCCTCTGCCGGCGGTGCCCAGCCAAAGAGCATGAGGTGGTCGCCGCCGGGGGCGAAGCGGCGGGTCTCCCCGGGCGCTAGGCTGACCTCCGGTAGCTGGCGCATGCGCATGAGATCCCCGTCCCGGACCATGGTGTGGAATTCCACGCGCTGCGCGAGGGGGCTTTCCGCTGCGACCAGCGTCACCGATGCCGTGGCGGCTAGGGTGAGGTAGGCCGCGCTCCGGTCCTGGCCTGGGGGCGGGAGGCGGATCCAGCCTTCGCTCAGGGTCAACGTTCTGGGCGCCTCCTCGGCCGGGGCGCACCCCACAGCGCTGGCCAGCAGGGTGGCAAATAATAGAGCGAGGCCTGGGGCGCGAAATGCGTTCATAGGGTGGGGCTCCGGGGTGGGGATCGTGGGGCGTTCAAAGCACTCAGAGGCGCAGTGTACGGCGCGGGGGCTGCGCCGTCAGGGGGCTAGAGCTGCTATTCTCCCGCGCCAGGGCCAATTTGAGGTTAAGCGAGCGCCGTGAGCCTTTTCCGCCATTTTCTATTGCCGCTGCTGATCGCGCTCGGGGCCACCGCGGCGGGGGCGCCCTTTTCCTCCCAGAACCCTCCGGGCTTTAGCGCCAGCGCAGACTTCCTGCCGGTGGATGAGGCCTTCGTGGTGGGGGCTTCCCTCGCTTCGTCGCCGCAGGTGTTCTGGCAAATCCGCCCGGGCTACTACCTCTATCGGGAACGCTTGGCCTTCGCCCTCGAAGGGGCACCGGAGGCGCGCCTGGACACCACCGTCCCTTCGGGCTTGGCGAAGGATGACCCTTATTTTGGCCCGGTGGAGGTGTTCTACAACGATCTTTCCGTGGCCCTTAGCGTCGAAGGGCCCGTGCCGGAGGACGCCACGCTGCGCGTGAGCTACCAGGGCTGCGCCGACGCAGGGCTGTGCTACCCCCCGGAGACCCGCTGGATCGCGCTGGCGGGCGCTGACGCGGGGGCAGTCACGGCGATGGGCCCTGCCCGAGCGACGGCGCCGAGCGCCGCGGGATCGCCCGTATCGGCCTCGGCTCCTGAAGGGGCCTTGGCCGCGCGCCTGGCCGGGGGCTTTAGCCTAAGCACGCTCCTCCTCTTCTTCCTGGCGG